>JBFMHB010000107.1 GCA_040752915.1 Acidobacteriota bacterium | reverse complement strand
CACCCCCGATTCGGGCTTCCACGTCGCCGACGTCCTCGTGGACGGCGTTTCCGTCGGCCCCGTCGCCTCCTATACCTTCACCAACGTCCAGGCCGACCACACCATCGCCGCCTCCTTCGCGCCCGACATCAACGGCCCGCCCGTCATCACCGGGCTCGCGGCCGTACCCGATGTAATCCCATCGGGCACGGGCTCCTCGACGATCACCTTCACGGTGACGGACCCGGAAGGTGGCGCGGTGACCTGGAGCGCATCCCTCTCGGGCACCACGTCCACCGGTGAACTGGGTTCCCTGAATATCACCTCCGCGACCGTGCCCTCGGGAACGCTCGTGACGGTGACCTACTCGGCGGACAAAGCCGGGGTGGGGAGCGTAACCCTCGCCGTGGACGCCGTGGACCCCCTGGGAGCCCCCGCCACGCAGCAGACGGTGACGCTCACGCTCCTGTAATTCGAGCACCCGGGGCACAAGGAAAACCAATCCAAGGGCGGCCGAGGGGCCGCCCTTGGCGCGTCAAGGAAGGCGCAGAGGCACGATCTGGAACCGGTCCACGTCCACGAGTCCCCTGTCCGTGAGCTTGAGGGAGGGGATGACGGGGAGAGCGAGGAAGGAAAGGGTCATGAAGGGTGCCGGCAGGGAACACCCCAGACTGCGGGCGGCCCCGTGAAGCGCCTCCAGAGCTGCGGCGGCCTGCGCCGCGGTCCCGAGGCTCATGAGACCGGCCACCTGCAAGGGAAGGGCCGCGAGCAACTCGCCGTCCTGGACGGCGGCCAGCCCTCCCCCCATGGCCTCCACGGCACCGGCCGCCCGGGCCATTTCATCGGGGGACGTCCCCACGATCACGAGGTTGTGGCTGTCGTGGCTCACCGTGGAAGCCAGCGCCCCCGCCCGGAGGTCGAATCCCCTGACGTATCCGAGGCCGACATGTCCCGTTCCCCTGTGGCGCTCCACGACGGCGGCGAACTGCATCCCGCGCCCGCCCCCCGCATCCTGCGCCAGCCCCTTTTCGGAGCGTGTGACGATCTGGTTGGGCTCGACCCCGATCACCCGGACCTCCCCCGATTCCGGGAATCCCCCAAGAAGACTCCGAAGATCGGGGGGGAGTCGGACCGTGGCGAGCGCCTCCCCTGCGGGGCGCCTTTCCAGAGGTTTCAGGAGACTTCCCCCCTCGGCCACCTTTCTCCCGCGGTGATAGACCTCCCGCACCTCGAAGGATCTCAGGTCCCTCAGCACGACCAGATCGGCGAGATACCCCGGGGCCACTCCGCCCCGGTCTCCAAAGCCGTAGACCGTCGCAGGGTTGAGCGTCACGGCCCGAAGGGCCGCCATCGGATCGAGGCCCCAGGAGACGGCCTTCCGGAGGGTTCCGTCCAGGTGCCCCTCTCGAAGAAGATCCTCCGGGTGGCGATCGTCGGAGACGATGCAGATTCTCGTCGCGGCCCCGGGAGCCACGGCCGGAAGGAGGTCGCGGAGGTTGCGCGCGGCGGATCCTTCTCGAAGGAAAACCCACATTCCCCGGCGGAGTTTCTCGAGGGCCTCGGCCGCCGTCAGACATTCGTGATCCGTGAGGATGCCCGACCCGGCGTATGCGTCCAGGGCGGCCCCGGTGAGGCCGGGGGAGTGCCCATCCACGGGCTTGCCCCGAAGAGCGGAAGCCCGAACCTTTTCCAGGACCTCCTCCACACCGAACAGAACGCCGGGAAAGTTCATCATCTCCGAGAGGGCGGGCGCCTCGGGATTTCGGTCCAAGCCCTCGGCCACGTCCCTCGCCCCGAGGGACGCCCCGGCCGTCTCCATGTGGGTCGCCGGGACACAGGAGGGGACGGTCCAGAAGATGTCCATCGGGAGCCCCGAGGAAGCCCTCCGCATGTAATCGTATCCGGCGGTCCCGAGGACGTTCGCGATCTCGTGCGGATCGCTCACCGTCGCGCCCGTTCCATGGGGCACCACGGCCTCCGCGAAGCCCTCCGGGGTGAGCAGGGAGGATTCCACGTGGATATGGGCGTCGGTGAAGGCCGGCGCCAGAATCGCCCCGTCGAGGTCCACGACCTGCTTCGAACCCGCCGGCGCGGTCGCCAGGGAGCAGACGCGCCCCTCGGCGACGGTCACCGGGGCCTCGAGGAGTTCTCCCGTGAAGGTGCACGCGACCCGGCCGTTCACGAAGACCAGGTCCGCGGGCGCCTCACCTTGGGCGACGCGGATCCTTCGTTTCATTGAATCCAGGGATTCCGGGCTTCGCATGGGCTGGCTCCCGCGTGATTCGGCCGCGCTCTCAGGCCTCGTTGTACATGTCCAGAAAGACCACCTCCAGCCCGAGGGCCTCGCGGAGGTAATCCCCGAGGGCGCGGACCCCCACCTTTTCGGTGGCGTGGTGGCCCAGGGCCGCGAAGGTCACGGCGGCCTCCCGGCACAGGAAGACCTCCGGCTCCCCGGGCTCCCCCGTCACGTAGGCGTCCAGCCCGAGCGTTACAGCCTCGGAGGCTTCCCTCGCGGCGCCTCCGGAACAGATGCCGACCGTGGAGACGATCTCCGGACCCGCGGCCTCCACGAAGGCGGGATGCCCGTAATAGGCTTCGAGCTGCTCGAGGAACTCAGACCTTGGCCGGGGCGAAGGAAAGCGGCCCCGGGTTCCGATGGGCGTTCCGTGGTACACCGCAAAAGGTTTCAGGTCCTGAAGCCCGAGATCTATGGCGGCGCGCGCGTTGTTTCCAACTTGGGGGTGCGCATCCAGGGGCAGGTGGTAGGCGAGGAGGCTCAAGTTCGAGTCAAGGAGCAGCCGGAGCCTCTCCCGGTGGACGCCCCTCACGGCCCGGGGCCAGTCGCCCTTCCAGAGCAGTCCATGGTGGACGATGAGGGCGTCCGCCCCGACGGCCGCAGCCTTTCCGAAGGCCTCCCGGCAGGCCGAAACGGCCACGGCGACGCGCCGGACCTCTGCCTTGCCCTCCACCTGAAGCCCGTTGAGGGCATCGTCCTGAAAGCGGCCCACCTCCAGGAAGGAATCCAGGTGGGCCACGAGTTCGGTGAGGGTCCGGGCCATGCGCTCCTCCTTGTAAGACCAAGATCCCCCTTGCCTTCAGACCTTTCTGGCTCTTTCTCCGAGGCCTACGCCGGCGGGACGCGGAGGGCCGCCTCGGCCCGGGCCACGTCCTCGGGGCGGTCCACGCCGCATCCGGGCCACCGGACGACGACCGCCCGGATGACCACCCCCTTCTCGAGAGCCCGAAGTTGCTCGAGCCGCTCCATCCCTTCCAGGACACCCTCGGGCCAACGCGTAAAGGCCTCGAGGAAAGTCCGGCGGTAGGCGTACACGCCCACATGGCGGTGGAGCCGCGCCCCCGAAATGGGCGCGTCTCTCAGGTGGGGCACGGGGCTTCTGGAAAAGTAGAGGCACCGTCCCCCCTCTCCGAGAACGACCTTCACCACATCGGGGTTTTGGTAGTCCTCGGGTCGGTCGAGGGGTGCCGCGAGGGTACCCATGGAGAGCGTCGGATCCGACGCCATGAGTTCCAGGAGGGCCTCCACGGCACGCGGCTCCAGAGCCGGCTCATCGCCCTGAAGATTCACCAGGACATCGCCGTCCCACTCCCGGGCCGCTTCCCAAATCCGGTCCGTACCCGAGGGGCACGCGGAAGAGGTCAGCACGGCCCGCCCGCCGAAGTCCAAAACGACTTTCACGATGCGCTCGTCGTCGGTGGCCACGAGGACTCCCTCGATTCCCCGGATTCTCGAGGCCCGTTCGACGACCCATTGGATCATCGGCTTTCCCAGGACGAGGGCGAGGGGCTTTCCCGGGAACCGGGTGGAGGCGAAACGTGCGGGTACGACGGCCAAGGCGCGCATGAATTCCTCCGCTGTGCGGCGCGGGAAGAGTGTAGCAGGCCTCGGCTGAGTCTTGAATCCCTTCTGCAGCGGACATAGAATGAGCGGCCTCGGAGGGGGGCGCCGCGAGGGAAGGTGCACCTCCGCCCAGGTGTAAAGGGGGAAGCGAACATGGAGTTCCGGAGCCGACTGACCGTGTGCGCGGCAGCGCTGCTCTTTCTCGCGGGACTGTCCTGCGCCAAGCCCGCTCGGATCGAGGTTTCACCCGGCGAACTCGTCTTGAGGGACACGGGGGCCTCCAAGTCCTTGAACGTGACCGTCCTGGACAAGAAGGGCAACGCCCTCGAGAAAGCCGAACTCCACTTCCTCAGCAGCGCACCGGACGTGGCGGAGGTGGACGGTGAGGGAAGGGTGACGGCCCGCAGCTCGGGAGACGCGGTCATCACCGTCCGGGCGGGGGAGGCCGTGGCCCAGGCGGCCGTTCGGGTGAGGATTCTCTCTCGTCTTGAGATCAAGGCGCCCGAGGGGGGGGTCGTCGGGCCTTCGGGGTCCATCGTTCCCTTGACCGTGACCGCCACGACCGACCGGGGCGAACCGGGCGACCTGTCGGACGTGACGTTTACCTCCTCGAACCCCCAGATCGCCGCCGTGGACGCATCGGGACGCCTCACGGTCTTGGGTGCCGGGCGGGTCAAGATAGCGGCCGCCGCAGGCAAGACCCGGGCCGAAGTGGAGACCGACGTGATTCTGGAATCCCCGGTGGCCGTAAAGGTGGATGAGGCGAGCCAGACCGTTCCTCTCGGAGGAGCGGCCCCGCTCCGGTACACGGTGATCTCGGACCAGGGTCGGCCCATGCGGGCCGAGGTCCGGTTTGACGTGGTCCCCCAAACCACCCTCTCGGTGACCCCGGATGGCATCGCTTCGGGACTTTCCCGGGGCACGGCCTCGGTGACCGTTCACGCCGGTCCCGCCAAGAACACGATTCGGGTCACCGTCCGCTGACGGCGGCGGGCCGGGCAGCATCCCGGGGGGCCTTTTTTTCCGCGACGAGGATAAGATCACCGCCTGGTCCCTTGGAGGTGAGCGTGCGAATCGGCATCAACGGGCTCGGACGCATAGGCCGGGGGCTCCTCAGGGCCCTGCTGCGGGACGGTCGGCACCGGGTGGCCGCGGTGAACGACGTGGCCGAGGGGCGGGTGCTGGCCCACCTCCTGAACCACGATTCCTATTACGGGGCCACGCATCTCGAGGCGGCCGCCGAAGGCGAAACCCTTTCCGTGGGGGGCGCCTCCATCCCCCTGTTCCGCTGCCCGGACCCTGTGGAGATCCCGTGGGAAGAAACCGGCGTGGACTGGGTCGTGGAGGCGACAGGACGGTTCAAGGACAGACGGGGCCTCGAATCCCACCGCCGGCCCACCTTGCTTACGGCCTCGAGCCCCGACGCCGACCGGCAGGTGGTTTTCGGTGTGAACCACAAGGAAATCAGGCCGCAAGAGAGGATTCTGTCCGCCACCTCCTGCACGACCCACTGCCTCGTTCCGCCCCTCTGGGCCCTCGCCTCCCGCTTCGCGGTGGATTCCGTTCTCTTCAACACGGTCCATTGTTACAACGTGAGCCAGACCCTTGTGGACGCTCCGCAAAGGGACCTCCGGCGGGCCCGAGCCGCGGGCCTCAACCTCATCCCCACGACCACCAGCGCCTCCCTCGCCGTGGAGTCGGTGCTCCCGCTTCTATCGGGCCGGGTCCGGGGCATGGCCGTCCGCGTGCCGGCCCCCGCCGTGTCTCTTACGGAGATCACGCTCTGCCTCGAACACCCGACCACACCCGAGGCGGTGGTGAAGTGCCTGGAGGAGGCCGCGGACGGCCCCCTCCGCGGGATTCTGGCCTTGTCCCGCGAAGAACTCGTCTCTCAGGACTTTCTGGGGCACCCCGCCTCCTCGATCGTGGACACGGGGCTCACCCAGACCCTAGGGCGCATGGCCCGGGTCGTGGCCTGGTACGACAATGAATCGGGTTATATTCACCGCCTCTTGGACCTGCTGACCTATCTCGAGGGAGGGGTTTCATGACGGCCTACCGTTCCGTCCGCGATCTTCCCGTGGAAGGCAAACGGGTTTTCCTGAGGGCCGATTTCAACGTCCCTCTGGAAGCCGGCGTCATCACCGACGACACCCGGATTCGGGCCGCCCTCCCGACCTTGAGGCATTTGTTGGAACGGGGAGCTTCGGTCGTGGTGTGCTCGCACTTGGGCCGCCCCAAGGGGAAACGCGTAGCCGAACTGTCCCTGGGGCCCGTGGCCCGCCGCCTCGGGGAATGCCTGCCGGGCGTACGTGTCCTCCTGAGCGAGGATGTCGTCGGCCCGCAGGCCCGCCGGCGCGCCGCCGAGTTGGCGCCCGGGGAGGTCCTCCTCCTCGAGAACATTCGTTTCGAACCCGGGGAGACCGTGGGCGACCCCTCCCTCGCGGAGGCATTGAGGAGCCTGGCGGACCTCTACGTCAACGACGCCTTCGGCGCCGCGCACCGGGCCCATGTTTCCGTGTGCGCCCTCCCCAAGGCCTTCCCGAACCCGGCCATCGGGTTCTTGATGCAGAGGGAGCTGGAGTACCTTTCGGACCGCCTGTCCGATCCGG
>JBFMHB010000106.1 GCA_040752915.1 Acidobacteriota bacterium | reverse complement strand
CCGCCGCCTCGGTCTTCCTCATCTGCTTGAACATGGCGTCGGCCACCTGGTCCGTGACCCGGTTCCAGATGTCCACGACCTTGTTCTTGCGCTCGAGGTTGGTGATGGCGCCGTCGCGGTACTGCTGTTCGACGCTCTCCACCTCGTCCAGGGCGCCGTCGACCAGGGCCGTCTTCTCTTCGGGAACCTGCATGTCCTCCACGCCGAAGGAAATGCCCGCCCGCGTCGCGAAGAGGAAGCCGGTCTCCTTCACCGCGTCGGCGAGGTGGACGAGGGCCTCCCGTCCGTAGTTCTGGAAGGTCCAGGTGAAGAGATCCCTCAGTCCGCCCTTCTTGAGGAGGCCGTTGATGAAGGGAACCCCCTCGGGCAGGATGTCGTTGAAGAGCACGCGCCCCGGCGTCGTTTCCAGAAGGCCGCCCTCGATGGGCTTGGGCGGAGTGTGGGAGATGTCCTGATCGTCCGAGGCCGTCGTCAGGTCGATGACTTCACCGGAATACCGGACCCGAATCCGGGCGTGGAGGTCCACCCAGCCCGTATCCAGGGCCATGAGGACCTCTTCCACGGAGGAGAAGGCCAGGCCCTCGCCTTTGGCGCCCTTGAGCGAGTGCGTCAGGTAGTAGATCCCGAGGACCACGTCCTGGGTCGGGACGATGATGGGCGAGCCGTTGGCCGGGTAGAGGAGGTTGTTGGTGGACATCATGAGCACGGACGCCTCGATCTGGGACGCCGGGCTCAGGGGCACGTGGACAGCCATCTGGTCGCCGTCGAAGTCGGCGTTGAAGGCGGTGCAGACCAGGGGGCTCAGCTTGATGGCCTTGCCTTCCACCAGGGTGGGCTCGAAGGCCTGGATGCCCAGGCGGTGCAGGGTCGGGGCCCGGTTGAGCAGGACCGGGTGCTTCTGGATGATCTCGTCCAGGACGTCGTAGACCGCCGGGAGGCCGAGCTCCACCATCTCCTTGGCCTGCTTGATGGTGGGGGCGAGCCCCCTCTCCTCGAGCTTGTTGAAGATGAAGGGCTTGAACAGCTCGATGGCCATGAGCTTGGGAAGACCGCACTGGTTGAGCTTCAATTCGGGTCCCACGACGATGACCGAGCGCCCCGAGTAGTCCACGCGCTTGCCGAGCAGGTTCTGGCGGAAGCGGCCCTGCTTGCCCTTCAGGGTGTCCGAGAGGGATTTCAGGGGGCGGTTGTTGGTCCCTTTGAGGACGCGGCCCCTTCGGCCGTTGTCGAAGAGCGCGTCCACGGCCTCCTGGAGCATGCGCTTCTCGTTGCGCACGATCACGTCCGGGGCGCGCATCTCCATGAGCTTCTTGAGGCGGTTGTTCCGGTTGATGACGCGGCGGTAGAGGTCGTTCAGGTCCGACGTGGCGAAGCGGCCTCCGTCGAGGGGCACGAGGGGCCGAAGCTCGGGGGGGATCGCCGGGAGGACGTCGAGGACCATCCACTCGGGCTTGTTCCCGCTCTTGAGGAAGGACTCCACCAGCTTCAGCCGCTTGTTCAGGTTGGCCCGCTTCTGGTTGTTCCCGAGGATCTTGATGTAGGACCGCAGGAGGTTCTGCTCGCATTGGAGCCGGGTGAACCGCTGGCCGCGGGCGAGCTGGCACGAGGCGCACTGGCAGTCCTCGGAGAAGTGCCTCAGCAGTTCCTGAAGCCCCGCCGCTCCGATCCCGGCCGTGAATCCCTCGGCCCCATAGACGGCGCGAAGGGCGTCGAGGGTCTTGTCGTACAGCAGCGCCTTGTGACGCAGGACCGTCTGCCCGGCAAGTTCCTCGTTGTAAAAGCGGGTGTTCTCGTTGAGCTTGAGGAGTTCCTCGAAGGCGGCGGCGCTCTCTTCCTCACCGGCCTCCTCGGCGCTCTCGTAGGTCCAGACGGCTTCCTCGATGTTGCGCAGGATGCGGTTCCGCTCCTGCGGGGAGTCTCCGGAGTGCCGGGAGAGATAGGCCTCCTTCACCTCGTCCACGTTCACCACCACGAAGCCGGGGTCGGTGACGACCCACTGCTCGTAGTAGTTCACGCTCTCCACGTCCTTGAGCTTCATGCCCAGCATGATGGAGATGCGCGACGGGGTCCCCTTGAGGAACCAGATGTGCGAGACGGGGGCGGCGAGTTCGATGTGGCCCATCCGCTCGCGGCGGACCCTCGACTGGATGACTTCGACGCCGCACTTCTCGCAGGTGATGCCCCGGTACTTGATCCGTTTGTACTTGCCGCAGAGGCACTCCCAGTCGTTCACGGGGCCGAAGATCTTCGCGCAGAACAGGCCGTCGCGTTCGGGTTTGAAGGTCCGGTAGTTGATGGTCTCCGGCTTGGTGACCTCGCCGTGGGACCATTCTCGGACCTTTTCGGGGGAGGCCAGCATCAGCTGGATCCCGCGGATCCGGTTGATGCTGAGTTTCTTTTCGAGGAAAGGTGCGCGTCTCAACTTCACACCCCCTTAGGGTCAGACGTCCGTGGACGCCGGTGCCTCTTCCGTTTCCAGGACCTTCACGTCGATGGCCAGCCCCTGGAGCTCCTTGACGAGGACGTTGAAGGACTCGGGGATTCCCGGTTCCTCCGGGTACTGGCCCTTGACGATGCTCTCGTACATCTTCGTGCGGCCGTAGACGTCGTCCGACTTGACCGTGAGAATCTCCTGGAGGATGTTCGCCGCGCCGTAGGCCTCGAGCGCCCAGACCTCCATTTCGCCGAACCGCTGGCCTCCGAACTGGGCCTTCCCGCCCAGGGGCTGCTGGGTGATGAGCGAGTAGGGGCCGATGGAGCGCGCGTGGATCTTGTCCTCCACCAGGTGGGCGAGCTTCATGATGTAGATGTAGCCCACGGTGACCTTCTGGTCCATGGGGACGCCCGTTCGGCCGTCGCGCAGGTGGATCTTGCCCTCGCCGGGCAGCCCCGCCTGGTCGAGAAGGGCCTTGATGTCGCCTTCGGTGGCCCCGTCGAAGACCGGGCTGGAGACGTGGAGGCCCAGGGACTTGGCCGCCCAGCCGAGGTGGGTCTCGAGGATCTGGCCCACGTTCATGCGGCTGGGGACGCCCAGGGGGTTGAGCACGATCTGGACCGGCGTTCCGTCGGGGAGGAAGGGCATGTCCTCGGCCGGGAGGATCCGGCTCACCACGCCCTTGTTTCCGTGGCGTCCGGCCATCTTGTCCCCCACCTGGACCTTCCGCTTGATGGCCACGTAGACCTTGACCATCTTGATCACGCCGGGGAGAAGCTCGTCCCCGCGTTCCAGGTTGGCGATCTTCTCCCGGTACTGCTCCTCCAGGACCTCGATCTTCCTCCGCGTGCGGTCCTCGATCTCCCGGATCCGCTGGATGGCCTCCTTGAACTTGGCCTGGATCTGGATCTTGGGGAGCAGATCCGCGCGGATGGCGGAGAGGGGCTTGGCCTCCAGCTTCATCCCCTTGCCGATGAGTTCCTCGCCCGTGAGGTCGTCGTACAGCGGGTGCGACGTGACGGTCCCGTCGAGGAGGTCGGTGATCTTCTTCCGGTTTTCCTCCCGCAGGATCCGGATCTGGTCGCGGAGGTTCTTCTCCATCCGGGCCACGTAGGCTTCCTCGATGGCCCGGGTGCGGGCGTCCTTCTCCACGCCCTTCCGGGTGAAGATCTTGACGTCCACGATGACGCCCGAGATGCCGGGCGGGCACCGGAGCGAGGCGTCCCGGTACTCTGCGGACTTCTCGCCGAAAATGGCTCGGAGGAGTTTCTCCTCGGGGGTCATCTGGGTCTCGCCCTTGGGGGTGACCTTGCCCACGAGGATGTCGCCCGGCTTCACGTGGGCGCCGATGCGGATGATCCCGCTCTCATCGAGGTCGCGCAGGTAGGTCTCGGAGATGTTCGGGATGTCCCGGGTGATCTCCTCCTTGCCCAGCTTCGTGTCCCGGGCCTCGATCTCCAGCTCCTCGATGTGGATGGACGTGAACACGTCCTCCTCCACGAGCTTCTCGCTCAGGAGGATGGCGTCCTCGTAGTTGTAACCCCGCCAGGGCATGAAGGCCACCAGCACGTTCCGGCCCAGGGCCAGCTCTCCGCCGTCGGTGCACGGGCCGTCGGCCAGGACGTCGCCCGCCTTGACCCGGTCTCCCGATTTCACGACGGGTTTCTGATTGATGCACGTGTTCTGGTTGGACCGCTGGAACTTGGTCAGCGGGTAGACCTCGGCGCCGAAGTCGTAGAGGTCTTCACCCTCCTCGCCGCCGGCCACGCGGACGATGATTCGGTTCGCGTCCACGACGTCCACGATTCCCCCGCGCTTGCAGACCACGGTGGATTCCGAGTCCTTGCCCACCACGATCTCCATGCCCGTGCCCACCACCGGGGCCTTGGGCCTCAGGAGCGGGACGGCCTGGCGCTGCATGTTGGAGCCCATGAGGGCGCGGTTGGCGTCGTCGTGTTCGAGGAAGGGGATCAGGGCCGCGGCGATGGAGACGAGCTGCTTCGGCGAAACGTCGATGTACTGGATCTCCTCCCGGGGCGAGAGCACGAACTCCCCGGCCTTTCGCGCCTGCACCTTCTCGTTGGTGAAGCGCCCCTGCTCGTCCACGGGGGCGTTGGCCTGCGCGATGGTGTACATGTCCTCTTCCCAGGCCGTGAGGTAGAAGGCCGTGGGGGAACCCTTGGGGGGCTGTTTTCGGGCCCTCTTGCACCGCGTGACCTCGGCCTGCAGGTCCTCTTCCACGACCACGTCGCCCAGCGAAAAGGAGCTTCCGCCCGGGAAGGTGATCACATAGTGGTTCAGCACCCGACCGCCTTCGACCTTCTTGTACGGGGATTCGATGAAGCCGAACTCGTTGATGCGGGCGTAGGTCGAAAGGGAGCTGATGAGTCCGATGTTCGGTCCTTCCGGCGTCTCGATGGGACAGAGGCGGCCGTAGTGGCTCGTGTGGACGTCCCGGACCTCGAAGCCGGCCCGTTCGCGGCTGAGGCCGCCCGGGCCGAGGGCGCTCAGGCGCCTCTTGTGAGTGATCTCCGAGAGCGGGTTCGTCTGGTCCATGAACTGGCTGAGCTGGCTGGACCCGAAGAACTCCAGGATGGAGGCCACCACGGGCTTGGCGTTCAGGAGGTCCCTGGGCATGGCCGTCGCCAGGTTGTGGTACACGCTCATCTTTTCCTTGGTGGCGCGCTCCATCCGGGCCAGGCCGATGCGGATCTGGTTCTCCAGCAGTTCACCCACGCACCGCACCCGACGGTTGCCCAGGTGGTCGATGTCGTCCAGGGTGCCGATGTTGTTCTTGAGCTTGAGGAGGTACTCGACGATTTCGCAATAGTCTTCGAGGGTCAGGATCCTCCGGCGCTCCAGCTCCTCGGCGAGAGCCTTCTTGCTCAGACTGCGGTACTGGTCGGGGTGGAGCTTCGTGAGGAACTTGAGGGCCCCGACCCGGGAGAAGTCGTACCGCTTGTCGTCGAAGAACATCATCTCGAAGAAGCTCTTCGCGCCGGTGGGCGTGACGGGGTCTCCGGGCCGGACCTTCCGGAAGAAGTCCACGTAGGCCTCTTCCTGGGTCTTGCAGACGTCCCGGGTGATGGTCTCCAGGAGGGAGGTCCCCATGTCCGTGGCCTTGGGCAGGATCACCTCGAGGGATTTCACTCCCAACTTCGCCAGCTCGAAGAGCCGCTCCGTCGACAGGAGCTGCCCGCTTTCGCAGAGCAGTTCCCCGCTCTCCGGGTCCGCCACGTCGCGGAACGCGTAGACGTCGGTGAACTCCTCCGTGCTGATCCGCACCGAGGTCTTCTTGGACTTCTTCAGACGGGCGACCTGGCTGCGCCGGATCTTCTTGCCGGCCTCGATGACGGTTTCCTTCCCCTCGGTCACGTTCTCGGCGGCGACCAGACCGGCGAGCCGGTCCGATATCCGGAGGCGAAGGGCGTCGGGTTCCAGCTCCAGCACGTCGATGGGGTAGAAGCGCTGGAGGAGCGAGGTGTTCTCCCCGAGGCCCAGGGCCCTCAGGAACACGGTGGCGGGAAAGCGCCGTTTCCGGTCGATCCGCACGTGGAGGACGTTCTTGGCGTCCATTTCGAGTTCGACCCAGGAGCCCCGCGCGGGGATCACCTTGCCGATGAACTCCGTGCGGTTCTCGTTGGTCTGGAAGAAGACGCCGGGGGAACGGTGGAGCTGGCTGACGACGGCCCGCTCGGTTCCGTTGATGATGAAGGTCCCCTTCTCGGTCATGAGGGGCATGGACCCGAAGAAGACCTCCTCCTCCTTGATGTCGAGGACCGACGAGGCCCCCGAAGCCTCCTTCTGGTACACCTCCAGCCGGACCCGGATCTTGAGCGGGATCCCGAAGGTCATTCCCCGCTCCTGGCACTCCTCCACGCTGGTGTGGACCCGGAGGTTGACCACGTCGTCGCAGTGGGGGCAGTGGGGGATCTGCAGGGGGTTGATCTGGCCGCAGTGCTGGCACTGCACGTCCCGCGCCTGGGTATCCGTGATGACGATGCGTCCCTTGCAGTGCGAGCAGGTCTGTCTCAGGTGCTCCAGGCCCTTCAAGGCTCCGCACCGGCATTCCCAGTCGCCCAGGGAGTAGTCCACGAAGG
>JBFMHB010000105.1 GCA_040752915.1 Acidobacteriota bacterium | reverse complement strand
GAGCCCCTCGCCTCCATCCTCGGGTCCATGAAGGCGGTCGCGGAGGGGGTCCCCACGACCCGGTCCGTGGCCGAGCTGGCCCGCCGCCACGGGGTCGAGATGCCCATCACCTTCGTCGTCGAGCGGATGCTCTACGAGGGCCTCCCCCCGGGCCAGGGCGTGCGCGAGCTACTCTCCAGGGACCTCAAGCACGAAATGGCCGATTGAGGGAAGGGTCCGAAGATCCGGGACGGGACCGGCCGACGCCGGGCGCGAGGTCCCGCCCGCGCCGATTCCCGCGCCGCGGTCCGCCTCTCCCAGGGGCCCCAAGGTCCCCCTACCCCCGCCCCTGGCCCTCCACCTCCCGCAGAAGCGTCAGGTAGCTCTCATACCGGGCCGGGTGGATGGACCCCTCCTCGGCGGCGCTTCGCACGGCGCACCGAGGCTCGGCGAGATGGCGGCAGTCCTGGAAACGGCACCCCTCTCGGGCCGCATGGATCTCCGGGAAGGCGCGCTCCACGTCCCTCCAGCCCATTCCCGCCAGGCCGAACTCCCGGATTCCCGCCGTGTCCACGAGGAAGGTCCCGTCCGCCAGACCGTGGGCGTACGCGTTGGAGGTCGTGTGGCGGCCCTTTCCCCGGGTGGGGTCCACTTCCCCCACCGTCCGGTCGAGCCCGGGCGCCACGCGGTTCACGAGCGTTGTCTTCCCCACCCCCGAATGGCCGAGGAGGAGCACCCACCGCCCTCGGACCGCGGCGAGGAACTCCTCCACGCCGTCGCCCCGCTTGGCGCACAGGAGGTGGATGGGGAAGCCGAGGGCCTCGTAGGGAGTCAGGGTCCGCCGGACCTCACGGCGCGACAGGAGATCCATCTTGTTCACGAGGATCGCCGCCGGGACACCGATGCGGGTGCCCTCCACGAGCGTCCGGTCCAGGAGGCCCGTGTTGAGGACGGGATTGGGGGCCAGCATCACCGCCAGGACGTCCACGTTGGCCGCGATGACTTGCTCGGCGCCCGAGAAGGAGAGCCTTCTCATGACGGCGTTGGCCCGCTCTTCCACGGACTCGATGAGGGCGGTGCCGTCATCCTGAGGCCTGAGCCGGACACGGTCGCCAATGGCGATCAGGTTCTTGGCCCGGTTTCGCGAGAGGGCCAGCCGGCCCCCGGGAAAGGCCTGAAGGATCCTCTCCCCGTCCCAGACGCGGTGGAACTTGCCGTGGGTCTCCACCACCCTCCCGCTTTGTTGCACCCTCGCCTCCGCTGCACTATAATGCCACACCCAAGTTCCTGTGGGGGTTTCACGACGATTTCCGCCGAACCGTCACTTTCGTAGCGAAGGGGCCGCCATGTATCCGATCACGAAGAAAAAGGTGCTTGCCACCGGGGTCGTGGAGATGGACATCCTCGCCCCCCGGATCGCCAAGGCCCACAAGCCGGGCCAGTTCCTCATGGTGATGAACGACGAGAATTCGGAGCGCATCCCCCTGACCATCGCGGACTCGAACCCAGAAACCGGCGAGGTGACCATCGTCTTCCTCGAGGTGGGCCGCTCCACCATCGACCTGGGCCAGAACTACAAGGAGGGAGATTCCCTCTTCGCCGTCCTGGGACCTCTCGGCACCCCCACCCACATCGAAGCCTACGGCGACGTGGTGGTCATCGGCGGGGGCCTCGGCGTGGCACCCATCTACCCCATCTGCAAGGGCATGCGGAAGGCGGGGAACCGGGTCACGACGATCATCGGCTACCGGCGCAAGGACCTCATGTTCTGGCAGGACCGCCTCGCGAGCGCCTCGGACGAGCTCGTCGTCACCACGGACGACGGGTCCTTCGGGATGAAAGGCTTCGTGACCACGGCCCTCCAGAAGCTGCGCGACGAGGGAAGGATGATGGACCGCATCGTGGCCATCGGCCCCCCCATCATGATGAGGGTCGTGGCGGACCTGACGCGGCCCTGGGGCGTTCCCACGGTGGTGTCGCTCAACACGATCATGATCGACGGCACGGGGATGTGCGGCGGGTGCCGGATCTCCGTGGGAGACGAGACCAAGTTCGTCTGCGTGGACGGCCCCGATTTCGACGGCCACAAGGTGGACTGGGACCTCATGTTCAGCCGCATGAAGGTTTACGTGGACGAGGAGCACCGCGCCGTGGCCGCGAGCCCGTCCTGCAAACTGTACCTCGAGACTCTGAAGCGCTGAGGGGGAACACATGGCCGAGACCGTGGACATCGCCGCCCTGGGCGGAGTGAAGGAGGGGGAGAAGAAGCGCCCCCGTTCCAAGGAGCCCCGCCGGGAGATCGCCTGCCAGACCGTGGAGGCGAGGATCCGGAACTACGATGAAGTGGCCCTCGGCTACTCCGAGGCCGACGCCGTCTACGAGGCCATGCGCTGCCTCGAGTGCCCCAAGCCGCGGTGCGTCGTGGCGTGCCCCGTGCACATCGACATCCCGACCTTCATCGGCCTCATCAGCCGGGGGAAGTTCACCGAGGCCGCGGAGGACATCCGGAAGTACAACAACCTGCCCGCCGTGTGCGGCCGAGTCTGCCCTCAGGAGAACCTCTGCGAGGCCGCCTGCATCATCAACGACACCAACAAGGGGAACCCCATCGCCATCGGCCGGCTCGAGCGGTTCGCCGCCGACTGGCAGTTCGGCCACGCCGGGCGCCGCGACGTGCGCAAGCAGCCCGCCACGGGATTCAAGGTGGCCGTCCTCGGGTCCGGCCCGGCGGGCCTGTCCTGCTCGGCGGACCTCGCCAAGATGGGCCACACCGTCCACCTCTTCGAGGCCCTCCACAAGCCCGGCGGCGTCCTCATGTACGGAATCCCCGAGTTCCGCCTCCCGAAGGCCATCGTCCAGAAGGAGGTGGAGTTCGTGGAATCCCTGGGGGTGAAGATCGAGTGCAACGTGGTCGTGGGCCGGACCATGCCCGTTCAGGAGGTGCTGGACGAGTTCGATGCCGTCTTCGTGGCCACGGGAGCCGGCTACCCCAACATGATGAACATCCCCGGGGAGAATTTGAACGGGATTTACTCGGCCAACGAATTCCTGACCCGCGTCAACCTCATGCGGGCCTGGAACCACCCCGACGCCGGGACCCCCGTCAAGAAACCGAAGCGCGCCGTGGTGGTGGGCGCAGGGTTCACGGCCTTCGACGTGGTGCGGATCAGCCTCCGCCTGGGCGCGGAAGAAGCCCAGATCGTCTACCGCCGCACGCGGGAGGAGATGCCCGGCCGGGGCGAGGAGATCGAGCACGCCGAAGAGGAGGGCGCCATCTTCACCCTGCTTTCCGCGCCCGTCCGGTACATCGGCGACGAGAAGGGCTTCGTCAAGGCGGTGGAGGTCCAGCGCATGCAGCTGGGCGAGCCCGACGCCTCGGGCCGCCGGCGCCCGGTACCCATTCCCGACAGCAACTACATCATCGACTGCGACCTCGTGGTGGTGGCCATCGGCCAGACGCCCAACGTGCTCATCCCCTCGAGCCTCCAGGGGCTCGCCACCAAGTGGGGGTCGGTCATCAAGGTGAACCGGGAGACCTACATGACCACGGTGCCCAAGGTCTTCGCGGGCGGCGACGCCATCACGGGCGCGGCCACCGTCATTCTCGCCACCCGCGCGGGCCGCGAGGCGGCCCGGTCCATCGACGCCTACGTGCGCGATCCGTTCCGCGCCTGGCACGCGCCCGCGTGATCCGGAGGAGGGGGAGATCATGTCGATTCGAGACGTTTTCGTCGCGTACCTGAACAGCCCCTTCGCCGAGAGCCTCGCCAAGGACTTCGAAGGCGCCAAGGCGGCTCTCCCCTCCGGCGGGGCCGCCGCGGCCTCCCTTCAGGAAGCGCTCCTCGCCGTGGCGGCCGAGGGCGACCACCCCGCCTTCGCCCGAAAGTGCGGGCTCTTCCTTTCCGCGGTTTTCCAGACCCTCGCGTCGAATCAGACCCTGGACCTGTCCCCCCTGGGCGGGGCCCGCCTCGTCGGTCTCGGGACCGGCCTGAGGCGTTTCGATCTGACCGTCAAGGGAGACCTCGGGGACTACGCCGGCGCGTACATGGAATCCGGCACCCTGACCGTGGAAGGCGACGTGGCGGACTACGCGGGCATGGGCATGCGGGGCGGCGACCTGGTCATCAAGGGCCTGGCGGAGAACCACCTGGGCCACTCCATGATCGGAGGCAGGATCCTCGTGGAGCGGAACGCCCACGATTTCGCGGGCAACCGAATGGTGGGCGGCCTGATCGTCATCCGGGGGAACGCCGGGTACTCCACGGGGTACCGCATGAGCGGGGGCACGATCGAGGTCCGGGACCTCACCTGGGACCAGGCCGGCGAAGAAATGGTGGGAGGGCGCGTCCAAATCGGCGGGCACATCGGCCGCGAACTCGGCCTCTCCATGGCGGGCGGCGAGATCGCCCTGTCCGAATCCCACAAAGACACGCCCAGGACCAAAGCCCAGGGAGGGCGCCTGTCCATCATCGCCAAGGGAAAGAAGGGATAGGACCGCGCCGCGAAACCCCCGCGGGGCCTGGGCGGCCCCTGCCCGGTCCCCGTGGGTCGCGGCCTCCGCTTCCGGCTGGCACTTGCCTTGCTAAGCTGGTACTCTAGGCACGGTGAGTATGCCAGAATGACACGAAGCACCATTCTGATCCTCGAGGACGAAGCGGAAAACCTCCGGAGCTTGACCCGCGCCTTGGAGAAGGTGGGATTCCGGGTCGCGGGGTACCAGGACCCCGTGCAGGGTCTGCGCTACCTCCAAGAGCAGGGGGGCGTGGACCTCGTGCTCACGGACCTCCGCATGCCCGGCATGGACGGCATGGAGGTCCTCAAGCGGGTCAAGCACACGGAACCCACCCTGCCCGTCCTGCTCATCACGGCCTTCGGCTCCGTGGAGTCCGCGGTGGAGGCCATGAAGGTGGGCGCCGACGATTACCTGGCCAAGCCCGTGGACCTCTACGAGCTGCGCCGCCGGGTTCAGGCCCTGGTGGAGCGCCGGCGCCTGAGCGTGGAGGTGGACGAACTCAAGGCCCGTCTGGACGAGCGGTTCGGATTCGAGAACATCGTCGGTTCCTCCCCCCCCATGCGCGAGCTCTTCGACCAGATCCGCATGGTCGCTCCCACCCGCGCCACGGTCCTCATTCGCGGAGAATCGGGAACGGGCAAGGAACTCATCGCGAACGCGATCCACCAGCACTCGGACCGCAAGCGCGGGCGGTTCCTTCCCATCAACTGCGCGGCCATCCCCGCGACGCTCATGGAAAGCGAACTCTTCGGTCACGAGAAGGGCTCCTTCACGGGGGCCGACCGGGCCCACCCCGGGAAGTTCGAGCAGGCCCACGGGGGGACCCTGTTCCTCGACGAGATCGGCGAGCTGAGCCTGGACCTCCAGGCCAAGCTCCTGCGCGTACTCGAAGAGAAAACGGTGACCCGCGTCGGGGGGACCCAGGGCATTCCGGTGGACGTGCGCATTCTGACGGCCACGAACCGGGACCTCCACCGCCTGGCGGGAGAGGGTCGCTTCCGGGAGGACCTGCTCTACCGCTTGAAGGTCGTGGAGCTGCGCATCCCCCCTCTGAGAGAGCGCGGTGAGGACATCCCCCGCCTGGCCCACACCTTTGTGGCCCAGCTGGCGCAGGAATACGGCAAGCCCATCACGGGGATATCCCCGGAGGTCCTCCAGGCGCTGGCGGCCTTCCCCTGGCCCGGGAACGTCCGGGAGTTGAAAAACGTTATAGAGCGCATGGTCATTTTCTGCCACGACACCGAGCTCCGGGAATCGCACCTTCCGCCCGAACTGCGGTCCCACGCGGGATCACTCCCGGCTGCGTCCCCTGAACCCCCGGCGGGACCGGCCCTCTCCGCCGGGCCCCGCCCCCCCGCGGCGCGCGACGTCCAGCCCCTGGACGCCCTGGAACGGGATGCCATCCTCGAGACCTTGAAGAAAACCGGAGGGAACAAGACCCAGACCGCCCGGCTGCTCGGGATCGGCCTGCGGACCCTCCATCGCAAACTGAAGATTTACCGGTACGACGACCCCGAGTCCGATCAGGAAAGGAGTTCCGTATGAAGACCGTCAAGACCCTCATGCTGGTGACGCTGGGGACCCTCCTGGTCCTGGTGGGTTTCGGCATCGCTCAGATGAGCGGGGTGAGCACCTCCACGGCCCGCGCCATCACGGCTTCGACCGCCGCCCCGCCGGCCCCCCAGGCTTCGTCCTCGGCCGGCCTCCCCAGCTTCTCGGAGGTGGCGGAGCGGGTCAATCCAGCGGTCGTGGGGATCACGGCCTTGAGCGTCCAGGATGGCAAGGGGCCGTCCTCGTCGGAGGACCCCGACGACCCCCAGGACCCCTTCGGGAACCCCTTCGAGTTCTTTTTCGGCCGTCCCCACCCTCCCATCCCCCGGGGCACGCCTCCCGTGGAGGAGGCCGGGGGCAGCGGGTTCATCATCAGCCCCGACGGGTACATCCTGACGAACAACCACGTGATCGAAGGGGCCAGCAAGGTGAGGGTCACCCTGGATGAGACCATGAACTACGACGCCAAGGTCGTGGGCCAGGACAAGGAGACGGACGTCGCCCTCCTGAAAATCGAGGCCTCCGGGCTTCCCACGCTGCCCTTGGGCGATTCGAACGCGGTCCGGCCGGGGGATTGGGTCATGGCCGTGGGCAACCCGCTGATGTACAGCCACACCGTCACGGTGGGCGTCATCTCCGCCAAGGGCCGCCGGATCTCCTC
>JBFMHB010000104.1 GCA_040752915.1 Acidobacteriota bacterium | reverse complement strand
GTATTCGGCGTACTCCTCCCTACCTCCCAGCTTCTGGTGCAGGGCCGCCGCCACCGTCTGTAGGGCGAAGAGGGGGTTCCGAACCTCGTGCGCCACACCCCCCGCGATCATCCCGATCGTCTCCAGCGTGCGCGCCCGCTGGAGTTCTTCTTCCAGGCGTTTCTTTTCCCGGAGATCCAGGTGAAGACCCACCACTCCGTCGAAATTCCCGGCGCCATCTAGGAGGGGAGTCAGGATGGCATAGGCGGGCACCACCATGCCGTCGGAGCGCAGGAAACGCACTTCCTTGCCTTCCGACTTCCCTGCCTTTCGGAGCAGAAACCCATCCATCGAATCCTGGCGCTCCTCGGGATGAATCAGGGAGAACACATCCTGCCCCAGCAATTCCTTCCGCTTCTGGCCCAGCATGTCCGCCATGCGCCCGTTGGCGAAGGTCACCCTCCCCACGCGGTCCACGGCCATGATTCCCTCCTGGGCGGACTCCACCAGGGTCCGGAAGCGGCGCTCGGAGGCCTCCAGGTCCCGCCGAGCCGCCAGCTTCTCCGTCACATCCTCGGCCACCACGAGGACGGCGGGGCGGCCCTCGAAGGTGAGGGTGTGGGAGTGGATCTCCACCTCGATCCTTCGGCCGCCCCTCAGGAGGTGGACCCACGGGCCCGAATGCTCCAGGACCGCCCTGGACTTCCGGAGGTCTTCCTCCAATCGGGGAACCTCCTCGGGGGGACTGATCTCCTTGAGGGTCATGGAGAGGAATTCCTCGCGGCTGTAGCCGTACTTCTCGACGGCGGCGTCGTTCACCTCCAGGAAGCCAAGGGTCTCGCGGTCGTAGACCCACATGGGGTGCGGGTGGCTCTGGAAGAGCAGGCGGAAGGTCTCCTCGCTCCGCTCGAGCCGCTCGGAGGCCTTCTTTTGTTCCGTGATGTCGATGGCTGTGCCGATGACGGCCATTCGCCCTTCATACTCGCTCCGCCCCGCGGTAAAGAAGATCCACCGCGTCTTCCCCTCCTTGGTCACGATGCGGAACTCGTACTTGTTGAGAACGGCTTCGCCCCGCAACCGCGCTTCGGCCCGCGCCTTGACCATCTCCCGGTCCTCGGGGTGGATCAGCCGGAGGAAGGGCATCCCCACCAACTCATCCGTTCCGTACCCCGTGAGACGCTCGCAGGCGGGGTTGGCGTAGACGAAGCGGTCCTCCTGGTAGAGAAAGATGGCCGTGGCCGCCGTCTCGGCCAGGACCTGGAACCGGCTGCGCTCGGCGGCGAGGTCCTTTTCCTGCCGCTTGAGGCGCAGGAGGGCCTTAACGGTGGCCACCAGAACGGCCGGGTCCACGGGCTGGGTGAGGTATCCCTCGGCGGTCTCGAGGCCATGCGCAACCGCATCGGGGTTGAGGTGCGTGGCGGAAAGATGGAGGACCGGGATCGAGGCGGTGGCCGGCGAGGCCTTGAGCCTACGGCACACCTCGAACCCGCTGAGGTCCGGGAGGTTCACGTCCAAGACGATGAGGTCAGGGTGGTATCTCTCGGCGGAGACCAGGGCCCCTTCCCCCGTCCCCTCCTCCAGGACCTCGAAACCCTGGCGTCTCAGGATGCGTCCCGTGGCGTAGCGCCCCGCGTCGTCGTCGTCCACCAGGAGGACCAGCGGCTCCGCCTCACCCATCGGACTTCCTCCCCCCGGCGGCCAGCCTCTGCTTCAAGGCGTCCCGGATGGAACAGACCACGCTCTCCCTGGAGTAGTTCCGTTTGGCGACGATACTCGTTGCGGACTTCAGGAGCACCCGCCTCTCCTCCTCCGACAGGCTCTGGCTCGTGTAGATGAAGACGGGGATGTCCCGAGTGACGCAGTCCTCCTTCAAACGGTGGAGGACCTCCACCCCGCTCAGGCCCGGCATGACGAGGTCCAGAAAGATGAGCTGAGGGTGTTCCTCCCGGGCCAGGACCAGGCCTTCTTCCCCGCCCGCGGCTTCCACCAGGGAGAACTTGGTGCCTGAAAGGAGGCTCCGGAGGAGGTATCGGGAAACCTCCTCGTCGTCGATCACCAGGATCTTCTCCACCGGACCGAGGCGGGCCGCCTCGCCCAGCTTGCGCAGGAGCCACCTCCTGTCCACGGGCTTCACGCAGAAGTCGTCGGCCCCCAAGGCCAATCCTTTGTCCTGGTCGTCCAGGATGGAGGCCACCAAAACGGGGACGGAGCGGGTCAAAGGGTCCGCCTTGAGGAAGGAGAGGAGTTCCCACCCTTCCCCGCCCGGCAGGAGGATGTCCAGAACCACGGCGACCGGGGCGATGGTCTTCAAGACTTGCTTCGCCTCCCTCACGGAGGAGGCCGCCAAGACCTGGAACCCCGAATCCTGCAAGTAGCGCTCGTACAGGGCAAGGGTGATGGAACTGTCCTCCACGATCAGGACCGGCCGGCGGGCCAGATCCTCGGTGGGCAGGACATCCTCGGCCCGCTCCGCGTGCGAGAGGGGCAGGCGGAGCCAGAATGTGCTCCCCTTGCCCGGCTCGCTTTCGACGGTCAGCGCTCCCCCCAGGAGGGCGGCGAGTTTGCGGGAGAGGGGCAGGCCCAGCCCCGTCCCACGGGCCTGCCGTTGAAGCCGGTTGTCCACCTGGGCGTATTCCTCGAAGATCCTCTCCTGGGCTTCTTTGGGAATGCCGATTCCCGTGTCGGAGACGGCCAGGATCAGGTCGTCCCCCCGGCAGAATGCGCGCAGGCGAATCTCTCCCTGCTCGGTGAACTTGAGGGCGTTGGAGAGGAGATTCCTCAGGATCTGGGAGAGCTTCCCCTCGTCGGTCCAGAGGAGAGGCAGCCCCGACGGATCCTCGAAGACAATCTCCACGCTCCCCTTGGCCAGGAGGGGCTTGATCATGCCTCGCAGGGTCCCGAAGAGGATGCTGAGGTCCACCTCCGAGGGCCGAACCTCCATCTTTCCCGCTTCCACTTTGGCCATGTCCAGCAGGTCGTCGACCAGGCTCGTCAAGTCCTGGGCGGCCTTCTGGATGAAGCCCACCTGCTTTCGCTGCTCCTCCGTGAGAGGCCCGTCGGCCTGTTCCAGGAGCAATCGCGAGAGGGCCAGGGTGGAATTGAGGGGGGTGCGGAACTCGTGGCTCATGTTGGAGAGGAACTGCGCCCTCAAGTCGCTCATGCGGCGGACGGCGCTGGTCTTGTCCTCCAGCTCCGCATAGAGGGCCACGATGCCCCGATTGGTCTCTTCCAGTTCTCGATTGACTCGAAGGAGATCCTCGTTGCGGACGCGGAGGGCTTCCAGCGTGTCCAGGAGTTCCTGGTTCTGGCGCTGGATTTCCTCGGCGAGGCTCCGGGGCTCGGCCCGCTGGAGGTCCCGTGTGATCTTCTCCACGGAGACCGCGGTCAGAACGGGGACCGAGAGGGGCAGGCGCTTCCAAAGGCGAATCGTCGTGCC
The DNA here is from genome assembly GCA_040752915.1 of Acidobacteriota bacterium. Classification (NCBI taxonomy): domain Bacteria; kingdom Pseudomonadati; phylum Acidobacteriota; species Acidobacteriota bacterium. Next base: position 3,289 of record JBFMHB010000104.1, on the reverse strand, counting down.
TTGCCGGGGGAGGGAATCCACTTGAAACTTGTCCACGAGGCGCCGGGAACCCGCCAGGCCCAGCCCCATTCCTGTGGACGATCGGTAGGACCCGGCCAAGATCCTCTCCAGATCTGGGATGCCGGGTCCCTGGTCCCGGACTTCCACCAGGAGGCTCTGGGGCGCCACGGCGCCCTCCACGGCGAAGGAGACGGTACCCCCACCGGCGTACTGGAAGGCGTTCCGCGCGATTTCCGACACGGCCGTGGCCACCCGCACCTGGTCCTGGGAGTCCAATCCCACCAGCGCGGCCACCTCCCGCGCCCGCTGCCGCGCGAGCACCACGTCGTTCTCGTACTTGACCTGCACGTGAATCAGGGGGATCACGGCCCGTCCTCCTCCTGGTCCGCCTTGAGCGCCGCGACCGTCACGTCGTCCGTTCCCCGCGCCCAGTCTCGATACAGAACCCCCGCTTGAAGGGCAGGGTGTCGCCGAGTCAGGCCGGGATACTGATCCAGGGACCACCGCGAAGTCAACCCGTCCGAATGGAGAAGGAGCATCGTCCCGGGGGTCCAGGGAACTTCCTGGACGCCGGGCCTGACCTTCTCGGCCCCCAACGTTCCGGCACGGGGCATCCACCGCTTCTCCCCATCCAAATGGACCACCATCCCGGCGACGTTCCCCACTCCGGCGAATCGGATCCTCTCCGCCCCCAAGTCCATCTCCCCCACGGAGCAAGCCGCCCCGCGCCCGTGACGCGATGCCTCGTGGAGAAATGCAAAGAGTTCCTCCAGGTCGAGGAAGGGGCCCCTCCAGAAGGCACGCAGGACGGCATCGGCCGCCTCCGCCGCCAGCGGGCCGTGGCCGAGGCCATCCACCACGATCAGACGGCCCCGGGAGCCCGAGACGGCGACGGCCCACGCATCACCCCCCACCGGCTCTTCGGCGACAGGAAGGCAGACGGCGCCGGCCTGGAAGCTGCCGGCACGGGGCGGTCTCTTTCGGAAAACCCGGAGGAGAACCGCCGTTCCCTTACCGGGGTGCGTGTGGAGGTCGAACTGGTCTGAAAGGCGCCGCATCGCGCCGAGACCGGTTCCCGGAGTCCCGGCCGTCGAGAAGCCGTCCCTCAGGCAGCCTCCCACGTCCTTCATCCCGGGGCCCCGGTCCAGGCCCAGGAGCTCGATACCGGGCGAGGCCTCCTCCTCCACGATGCGGAGCAGGACCTCCCCGCCGCCGGCGTGCTTGAAAAGGTTCCCCGCCAGTTCGGTAGCGAGGAGGGCCACCCTTCCCTCCCTTTCCTCGCCGAAGCCGAGAGCGCGAGCAGTCTGCATCGCCTGCCGCCGCACCTCGGAGGCGTCGGTCCTTTCCCGCACCTCGACGCGAATGCTCTGCTTTAGCGCCATTTGATCCCTACCACCCGGGTCCCCTCCCCCATCCTGGACTCTACGGTCAGGTCTCCCAGCAACCGCCGGGCGCCCCCCAGCCCAAGCCCCAGGCCCCCGGCGGTGCTGAAGCCGTCCTCCAGGGCCTTTCCGACGTCCTGAATCCCCGGACCGCGGTCCTCGAAGGCCATGGAGAGCCCTACGCGCCCGTTTCGCTCCAGGACGCTCACGAAGCACCGGCCTCCTCTTCCGTGGATCAGGGTATTGCGGGCGAGTTCGCTGGCGGCGGTGAGGATTTTGGTCTGGTCCACCAGGGAGAAACCCAGGCGGGCGGCCCACTCCCGAGCCCGAATCCGCGCTCTCACCACGTCCGCCTCGTCCCGGATTGGAATCTCCTCGGGAGGGGACACGTCACCCACAGTCCGCCCCTCCCCTTCCTTCCTTCCCAGGCCTCGCCAGGAGCTCCATGCCCTGGTCCACGTTCAGCGCCGTCCGGACCCCCGCCAGGGAAAGTCCCAGCTCCACCATGGTAATGGCCACGGCGGGCCGCATGCCCACGACGACCGTCTCGGCGTCGAGGACCCTCGACATGGACGCGATGTTCCCGAGCATCCTTCCGATGAAGGAATCCACGATCTCCAGAGCGGAGATGTCCAGGAGGACGCCATGGGCCCCGGTCCGCTGAATGGCGCTCATGAGATCGTCCTGGAGGGCCATGGCCAGGCGGTCGTGCATGTCCACCTGGATGGTCACCAGGAGGTAGGGGCCGACCTTCAGGATAGGGATCCGCTCCATGGCGGCTCACCCCTCTTTCTGAGGACGGGGGCCTCCGCCGATCCGGGCCAGGGCCAATCGAAACGCGTCCGCCAGGGTGGACTTGGTGGGAACGTCCGACAGGTTGATGCCGAGATGGACGATGGTCTGGGCGATCTGCGGGCGGATGCCGCTGATGATGCACTCGGCCCCCATGAGCCGGGCGGCGGCTACCGTCTTGATCAGGTGCTGGGCCACCAGGGTGTCCACGGTGGGGACTCCGGTGATGTCGATGATGGCGACCTCCGACCCCGTCTCCACGATCTTCATGAGGAGACTCTCCATGACCACTTGAGTCCTCGCCGAGTCGAGGGTTCCGATGAGGGGAAGACCCAGGATTCCGTCCCACAGCTTGACGACGGGCGTGGAGAGCTCAAGGAGTTCTTGCTGTTGGCGGGCGATAATTTCCTCCCGGCCCTTGAGGTAATGTTCAAAAGTGAGAAGGCCCAGGCGATCCAAAAGGCTCATGATCCCGGCCGACACGACCTCCATGGAGCGGGCCTCCGCCTCTTTGGAACCCTTGAGTTCCTCCAGAAGGACCCTGCGAAGGGCAAAAACAAAACCCGCCGTTTCGGAGGGCCCGAATCCCCTTCTCCCCCGGTCCCGGGATACCTTTTCCAGGAAGACCCGCAGGGGCTCCCAAGCGGGGTCCCCCAGGTCTTCCGACTGGGCCGCGGCCATTCCCCGACCCAACAATCGCAAGAACTCGGCTCCTTCTTGGGCCAAATCCGCCTCCGACATGAGGTCGGGCCGCAAGGTCCCGATCCGATCTTGTTCCTGCACCCAGGTCTTCAGAATGGACTTCTCCTTGTCCAGGAGGATTTCGCCTAGCCCCGCCCAACGCTTTTCCGCCATTTGACGCCTCCTTGGGGCATGCACGGCCCCGGGAATAAAAGGCCTGCCAAGGTTTTCTCCTTCAATCCCGTCAAGAGCGCTTACTTTATCTTTCAGAGACGATTTTTGCTCCCGCCAAGGAAAAGTCAAGTAGGCGACTTGCCTCAGCTAATTTCTTTCCGAAATGGATTCGTTGCCTCACCTAAGAATCTTGCCGAAAGGAAGTAAACAAGTGGAGGGGCGCCGCCCCCGAAAGGAGGGGTGCTCCAGGATGAGGCTGA
>JBFMHB010000103.1 GCA_040752915.1 Acidobacteriota bacterium | reverse complement strand
CCCTCCCATTGACACCCCCCCCGCCTCGACCTACCGTTTCTCCGGGGAGGAAGCGCATGGACAGCGAAGCCGCGTCCCGCCGCCGGTTTCTGGAACGCCTGGCCGGACTGGGCGGGGCCGCCTTCGGAGCGGGCCTGCTCCTGTCCTCGCCGGCCCTGAGGGGAAGGGCCTTGTCCCTGTGGGCCGAGGCCGCGGAGCGCCCGGGCCTGACCGATCTCCTTCGCCGCGCGCCCGTGGCCCGCTACTGGGCCCCGGCGGGAGCCGCCTGCGCCGACTGCCATTCCACGGCTCCGGAAGGGAATGCCGCCAAGGGCCACCGAAAATCGGCCCCCGTGAGGTGCCTGCTCTGCGCCCACGGGTGTGTCCTGAGGGACGGCGAGCGAGGGCGGTGCCGGGTGCGCATCAACGTCCGGGGCGAGATGCGGACGTTGAGCTACGGACACCCCGTCGCGGAGCACGTGGATCCCATCGAGAAGAAGCCTTTCTACCACTTCCTTCCCGGCGCCCAGGCTTACTCCCTCGCCACCGCGGGCTGCCCCCTCCGGTGCCGCTTCTGCCAGAACTGGGAAATCTCACAGGCCTCCCCCGAGGATTACGGCTCCGACTTCGTCCCGGCGGGCGCCCTGGCGAACCGAGCCCGCGAGATCGGCGTGGCCTTGCTGGCCTTCACGTACAACGAGCCCACGGTCTTCGTGGAGTACTTCAGCGACACGGCGCGGGAGGCCAAGAAGCACGGCATCCGGTCGGTCCTCGTTTCTTGCGGATTCATGAACGAGGAGCCCTTGAAGGAGATGATCGAGGTCCTTGAGGCCATCAAGATCGATCTCAAGGGGTTTTCGGAGGACTTCTACCGCCGGATCTCGGGCGCCGAGCTCCGGCCCGTGCTTCGCAGCATCCGCCAGGTGGCCCAGGCCGGCCGGCACCTGGAGATCGTGAATCTCGTGGTGCCCACCCTGAACGATTCGGCCCGGGATCTGGACGAACTCTGCCGGTGGGTCGCCGGGGAGGCCGGGCCCGACGTTCCGGTGCACTTCACGCGCTTCCATCCCGATTACCAGATGCTCCATCTGCCGCCCACGCCCGTGGCCACGCTCGAACGCGCCCGCGAGACGGCGCTCCGGCACGGCCTGCGTTACCCATACGTGGGCAACGTGCCGGGCCATCCGGGGAACCACACGTATTGCCCGGGGTGCGGGAAGATCGTGATCGAACGAAACGGGTTCTTCGTCACCTCGAAGAGCCTCAAGGACGGCGCTTGCGCCTCCTGCGGGCGAGCCGTCGCGGGGGTGTGGTCATGAAAGCGTTCACGATGCTGACCCCACTGGTTCTCCTTCTGGCCGGCCTCCTCTGGAGCGCGTCCGCCCCCGCGGCGCTGCGCGAGCCCGCCCACGCCGGCCGCTTCTACCCGAGCGATTCGAAGAAGCTCGAGGCCGCCGTCCGGGCTTTTCTCGAGGACGCCGTTCCTCCGTCCGGAGAGCGCCCCGTGGGCCTCGTGGCCCCCCACGCGGGCTACGTCTTCTCGGGGCAGATCGCCGCCGACGCCTACCGCCAGGCCGCAGGCTTCGAGTACGACGTGGTGATCGTGCTGGCCACCAACCACACGGTGGAGCCCTTTCCCGGCGTGTCCGTCTTCGGAGGCGACGGGTACCGGACCCCCCTGGGGCTGGCGAGGGCAGACCGCGGCCTGGCGCGCACCCTTCACGAGGCGGACCCTTCCTTCGCGTACCGGCCGGAGGCCCACGCCCGAGAACACTCGGAGGAGGTACAGATCCCCTTCCTCCAGGTTCTTTTCCCCAAGGTCCCCGTCCTCTCTGCCGTCGTGGGCTCCGCGGAACCGGGGGTCTGCAAGCGCTTCGGCCAGGTCCTGGCGCGCGCCCTCGCCGGCCGGAAGGCCCTCCTCGTGGCCTCCACGGACCTCTCCCACTACCCCGGATGGGGGGACGCGGTGGAGGCCGATCGCCGGACTTTGGAGGCCGTTGTCAGCCTCGACGCCGACACCCTTCGCTCGACGCTGGACCGGGAAGAGAGGCGGGGCCGGCCTGGCCTCCAGACCTGCGCGTGCGGCGAAGGCTCCCTCCTGTCCCTGATGGAAGCCGCCAAGGCCCTCGGCGCCCGCCGCGGAGCCGTGGTCAGCTACGCCAATTCGGGGGACACGGTTTTCGGCGAGCTTGACCGGGTGGTCGGATACGGCGCCGTCGTCCTGACCGCCGGGGCTGGACCTTCAGACACCACCGCCCTGAATCCCCCAGCCGCCGCGGAGGCGGTCGGCCCTCTCCCGGCCGCCGACCGGGAGACCCTCCTTCGGCTGGCCCGGCGCACCCTCGAGCGGTACTTCGCCACCGACACGGTGCCCCTCCCGAGGCCCGCCTCCCCCGCTCTGCGGGCCGAGCGGGGCGCCTTCGTGACCCTCCATGAGAAGGGCGAACTGCGAGGCTGCATCGGGCACATGGCTCAGGACACCCCCCTCGCCCTCACGGTCAGCCGCATGGCGATCCAGGCGGCCCTCCACGACACGCGCTTCGATCCCGTGCGCCCCGAGGAACTGCCCCATCTGGAGATCGAGATTTCCGCCCTCACCCCCTTCGCGCGGGTTCCCGGCCCCGGCTCCGTCGCCGTCGGCCGCGACGGAGTCCTCATCCGGAAGGGAGGCCGCAGCGCCGTCTTCCTCCCCCAGGTCGCCACCGAGCAGGGGTGGGGCCGGGAAGAACTCCTCACTCACCTCTGCCGAAAGGCCGGCCTTCCCGATGACGCCTGGCGGGGACCCTGCGAGCTCTTTACTTTTCAGGCCGAGGTGTTCGGGGAGGCGAAGCGCGAAGAACGGTGACGATTCAGCCGGGCGGCCCGACCGGTCGAGCCCGGATTCCTATGGGGACAGGACCATGCCGACCCAGACCGTGCGGCCCCGTCCGGTGCCGCCGAAGAAGTTTCTCTCCGGGCGGTCGTTGAGGTTCCGGCCTTCGATCTCCAGGGTCAGCCGCCGGCCCGCGGCAGGCCACGAGTAGGCCAAGCGGGCGTCCACTTCCGCGTGGCCGGTCCGGTTGGCCCTCTGCCAGGCCCGCACGAAGAGGCCCGCCTCCAGGTTCTCCACCCTGTAGGTCAGCCCGGCGACCTCGTGGTGCCGGAGCTGGCTGCCGACATACCGGCTCTCCAGGCCGGGCGGAATGCGGGCCTCCTGCTGGAGGAGCGTCGTCGCGAAGCTCCAGGCCCATCCCCTCCCCAGGGAACCCGACAGTTCGGCGCAGATCCCCGCCACGTCCTGTTCCGCGATGTTTTCGGCCTGCAGGGGCCCATGCCTCCCCTCGGGTCGGACGAAGTCCACGAGGTCCCTCCCCTGGCGATAGAAGGCCATCAGGGACGCCTTGGAGGAGTCCCCCTCGCGCTCCAGTCCCGCCTCGAAGCCCCAGGCGGACTCGTTGCGGAGCGCCTCGTCCCCGAGCGTGGCCGGGCTTTGCGTGTAGAGTTCGGTGAAGGACGGGAGGCGGTAGGCCCGTCCCGCCGACACGTGGGCCCTCCATCCCCCCCCGAGTCCCCGCCCCGCCGTGAGGTGGGGCGTTCCTCGAAGCGTGCCTCCGAGGGACTCCATCCTCAGGCCGGCCAGGACCGTCCAGGGCCCGATCCCCCAGGACCCTTCGCCGAAGGCGTCGCCCCTCTTTCTTCCGTGCGCGCCGAGCCGGTCCGAGGAGATCCGATCCGCGGCGGCCTCGAAGCCGAACAGTCCGGCGCCTCCCGGGACGCTTCCCCGGACGGTGGCGCGGCCCCAGTAGCCCTCGGTCGTGTGGGTCGCTTCGTACCACTCGGGATGGGCCCGGTCCAGAATGAAATGGTCGCGTTTCCGCCGGATTCCCGCGGCCACCTCCCAGGCGCCCCGTGAATAGGCGCCCCGGAGGTAGCCGCCCCGGATCGCCTCCCAACCGTCGGGGAACTGGTCCGAATAGGCCTGCCAGGCGCCGAAGCGCTTGTCCTGGTATCCGGCGGAGAGGTCCAATCCGCCGAGGCTGAACCGCGCGAAGAGATCCGCTCGGTTCTGTTCCGTGTCCGGGGCGTACCCAGAGTCCGAGAGAAGGCTCGCCGCGCCGAGGAAGCCTCCCCCCGAGAGGAGAACGGAGCCCCGGCTCAGGCCCCTCCGGCCCCGGAGCGCCCCCGCCTGGAACACCGGCTCCCGCCCAGGGCGGCGGGTCACCACCTGGACCACGCCTCCGAAGGCCCCGGGGCCATAAGCCGCCGAGGCGGGCCCCTTGAGCACCTCCACACGCTCGATGGCCTCGGCGGGGGGGAGGAATTCCAACAAGTGGTGTCCCGTCTGGGGGTCGGTGATGGGGAACCCGTCCACGAGAAGGAGGGCCTGTTCGAAGGTCGCCCCCAGAAGGTTCAGGTCCGCCTGACCGCCGAACGGAGACCGCTGATAGAGGCCCGCGGAGGGGAAGTAGAGGAGAGAGGAGACCGGATCGAAGACGGCCAGTGCGGCCGTATCCTCCCGGGTCAGAGTCGACGTGGGCCGAAGACCGAGGCCCAGAAGGGAGCCCGTGACCGTCACCTCCGTGGAGCCGATCGCCTCGGCCGGCGCCGCCGCACTCTCCTCCTGGGCGAGGGCTCCAGGCGCGAGGAGAATCAGGAGAACGGCCAAGGCGAGCCCCGAGACGCGCCATCCAAACCGGCGGAGCTGGGCAGGCCGAGTTCCCCCTCCGGAACGCCTCTTCTTCATCCGCCTTTCCTCCATCAGCGACGGGCCGCCTTGGTGTCCAGCCTTGGCCGAGGGCCGGGACCGTCGGGCATTTTGCTCCGGAGGCCCTGTGGCGTCAAGAAAACACGGCGGCCGAGGCACCGCCGGCAGGCCGGGCCGGTCTCCCGAGGACCCGCCCCGTCTCCAAGAACCGGTCTTTCCCCTTCCTCCCATCGGACCTTCGCCTGGTCACTCGCGCCCCGTTGGGGTCTAATGTCCCCATGGGAGCGGCGCTCTTCGCGGTGGGGCTCGTTTCGCTGTTGGGCCAGGTGGTTCTCTTGCGGGAGGCCCTGGTAGCGGCCTATGGAGCGGAGTTGGCGGCGCTGGTGGGGCTGGGGCTCTGGCTCCTGGGAACCGCTCTCGGGTCGGCGGCCGGAGGGCGATTGAAGCCCCCTTCGACGCGCGGGGCCAGACGCCTGGTCCTGGTCCTGGGAGGCGCGGTCCCCCTTATCGCCCTCTTCCTCCGGGTCTCGCGTCCCCTCCTCGGCGGTGTCCCCGGCGCTTTCCTCCCCGCCGCACTCCAGGCCGCCGTGGTGGCCTTGGCCTTCCTTCCCCCGGGTTTCCTTTCGGGGCTCCTGTTCCAGCAATGCGCCGCCCTCGCCTCGGCGGAAGGAGGGACCTACTCCAAGGCTTATGCTATGGAGTGCGCGGGCTCGGCGGCGGGGGGGCTTCTGGTGACGGTCCTCCTCGGCCTGGGGGCCTCCAACTTGGCCGCCGGCTTTCTGGCGGCCCTCCTGGCCGCCATCGGGGGTCTCGCGGCGTTCCCCGCCGGAGCGGGTCCGAAGTGGGCCCCCGCATCCGCCGCGGCGGGCTTCCTCCTGTTCCTTCTCCTGTCTCCACGCTTCGACTTCCTCGCCACGCGGGTGGTGCACCCCGATCTGGCGGCGGTGCTCGACACGCCTTACGGCCGCCTCGCGGTCACGCGGCGGGAGGGCCAGGCGGCCCTTTACTGGAACGACGCCCTGACCTCCGAGAGCCAGGGCCCCTCGGCGGAGGCCTTCGTTCATCCCGCCGCCCTCGCCGTCCGCTCCCCGCGCCGGGCTCTCGTCCTCGGCGGGACGGCGGAGGGCGTGGCGGCCCAGGTGCTCGCCCACGGCTTCTCTTCCGTGGATGCCGTCGAGGTTCACGAAGGGGCGGCGGCCCTCGCCCGGCCCTTCCTACCGGAAGGCGTCCGCCGAGCCCTGGAGAGTCCGGCCCTCACGCTCCGCTTTGAGGACCCCCGGCGCGCCGTGGGCCGAGGGGGCCCCTACGATTTCATCCTCGTGGCGATGGGAGAGCCCGACTCCGGCCAGTCGAACCGCTTCTTCACCCAGGATTTCTTCGTCGAATGCCGCCGCGCCATGACTCCCGACGGCGTTCTCGCGCTGAGGCTCCGCTCCGCCGAGAACCTGTGGAGCCCGGCCCTCCTTTCGCGGAACGGGAGCGTGCACCGCGCCCTCTCGGCCGTCTTCCGCCATGTCCTCGTCCTCCCCGGGACCACGGCCCTCTTCCTGGCCTCCTCCGAGGCCCTTCCGCGCGACCCGGAGGTCCTGATCGCCCGGTTTCAGGCGAGGGACATCCGGTCTTCCTTCGTGACCCCTTCCTTTCTCCGCTACGCCCTGACCAACGACCGGCTCGCGAAAACGGAGTCTCTCCTGAACTCCTCCTCCGCTCCGGCCAACCGCGACGCCCGGCCCATCTGCTATTCCACCACTCTCCTCCTTTGGGCGTCGCGCTTCTTTCCCAGGCTGGGACTCGAAACCCCAGGGGCCTTCGACTGGTCGGCGGGACGCGCCGCCGGAGCGGCGGCCTTGATCCTTTCCGCGGCCGGGGCTGGGCTTGCGCTCTCTCGGAACCGGCCCCTTCGCGGGGCGGTGGTCGCCTTCGGGGCCGGATTCGCGGGGATGGTCCTCCAGTCGGCCTTTCTGCTCTTCTATCAGGCCGGGCGCGGGGCTCTCTACGGCCACATGGGAGTCCTCCTGGCGGCGTTCATGGTGGGGCTGGCGGCGGGCGCGTGGGCCGCCGGGTCGGGCTCGCCGGGCGCCTCCTCCCTCCGCCT
>JBFMHB010000102.1 GCA_040752915.1 Acidobacteriota bacterium | reverse complement strand
TGCGCCGCCGCAGGTCGAGGGGGTGCGGGGGAACGGGGAGGTTCCCCCGCGCGGAGGCCATCCCGCGCAAGGGCAGGGGGGTGACCGCCCGCGCAAGCGGGCACCAGAGGGGGGCGGCCGAGCCCCCCGATGGGGAGCGCCCGAGGCGCGACGCGGGGGTCGGAGCCCCCTGGAGACCCAGCACCAGAAGCTCCATTGCCGCGAGGTGGCCTCCGGCGGATAAGGAACTCAAAGGGGGGAGGGGTTCCTTCCCTCCCCCCTTTGCGCTTCGCTCCCTCTCGGTCGCTCCGCTGATTCCCCCACCTGGAGGGGTTTGCGCTCCGGCCGAAGTGAATTCGGCCTCGCGCGCTCCTTCTCGGGCAGCCTCTCGGGGCCGGCGCCTCGTGCTCCGGCCCATCGTTCCCAGCTCAAGACAGCAAGAGATCGGACGCCCGGAGCGGGGGTGAAGGCCGGCTTGGGAGGAACCGCCCTTCAGTCCGTGACGTCCGATCCCTTTTCTCCGCCCGCAAGGGCGGTGGTTTCACAACGGGGAGGCCCGCTCAGCGGCGCCCGCCCCCCCGGCCCGATCCCGATCCCCGTCCGGAGCCCTGTCCGGAGCCCTGTCCGGAACCTTGGCCGGAGCCCTGCCCCGAACCCTGGCCCGATCCCTGGCCCGTGCAGGAGCCACCCTGACCCGACCCGGCCCCTTGACCCAATCCCTGCCCGCGGCCCTTTCCTTGCGACGCGCCCTGGGACGATCCCGACGCGGCGGAGAGCCCCCGGCTGTCCCGATAGGCTTCGGCGGCGGCTTGTTCAAAGCTCCCCGAGCCTGAACCCGATCCCACGGAGACACCGGTCCCGCCCTGGGCTTTCAACCGCTCCATGGTCCGAACCCGAGCCATGGTCTGCACCCGCATCTGCGAGCCTGCTGCGCTCCCGCCCTGGGCGGAGGCGCCGCCGGTGGCCTGCCCGGACCCCGACCCGGGGCTCGAGCTCGAGCCCGTTCCGCGAAGGGATCCGGTCCCCGTGGAGGGGCTCGCTCCGTCGCCGAGGGATGCCTTGGTTTCCCGAACCACGTCCTCCCAGGACTGGCCCGAGTCTCTCAAGCCCTGGATGTAGGAGAGGCTCACGCCCGAGGATCCGTACACGAGCCCGTAGGCCGCGAATTCCTCGAGGCTCATCCCCGGTCGGTTGGCGAGGGCCTGAGCCTCGTCCGCCGGCATGTTCCAAACCTCGCGGACGGCGTGAAAGGCGACCTCCCGGTCGTTCTGGGGATTGGGCTGCCGGGAGAGATCCACCCCGGAAACGGCCAGGATGGGGAACCCCGCGGCGGCCAGGACGGCGGCGACTCGCTGAAACATGCATGCCTCCACGGTTGCCCCCTCCCCAGCGGGAAGACCCGTCGCCTTCCCGCTCAACCGCTATTTCCGGAAACCGCCTCCAGGTCACAGGACGGGTATACTGCCTCCGTGAAGCCTCTTCCGCCGCCCTCCGCCTTTCAGTTCGAGCGAACAAGGCCCCTGCGTTTCTCCGTGTACCGCGAGGCCCGGCTGGCCACGCGCCGGCGGCTGCTCGAGGTGGGCGCGGGGGAGGGCTCCGTGGCCGCCGAAATGGCGGCGCGCACGGGCCGCACCGTGATCGCCCTGGACCTACAAGAGGCCTCGGTGGCTTCCGCCGAGGTCCGGGCCCTCCGGGGCGACGCCGTTCATCTCCCTTTTCGGGAGGGGAGCTTCGACGCCCTCGCCTTTCATTTCGTCCTGCTCTGGCTCCGGGATCCCCTGCGGGCGCTGAAGGAGGCCCGGAGGATCCTCCGTCCGGGCGGTGCCCTCCTCCTGCTGGCGGAACCCGACCTGGCCGGCCGGGAGGACAGCCCGGACACGGGACTCGGCCAGGCCCTGGAGGGCGCGGTGAGGCGGGCGGGCGGCCACCCCGATGCCGGTTCCCGGATGGAGGGATGGTTAAACTCCGCGGGTTTCCGGCCGCGACTGCGCGTGACGCCGCCCGAGTGGCTGGTCCTCTCGGATCCCCGCGAGACCCTCGCGGAGGTGGAGGCCCTGCGAAGGAGCGGGATTCTCGACGAAGAGGAGGCCCGCCTCCTGGCCGCCCGGGAGGAGGAGGCCTTCCGCTCGGGCGTGCGCCGGGTCCGCCTCCCCCTCACTTACGGTTGGGCGGAATAGAAACGGTGGTCCCCGCGATCCGGATGCCCCCTCGCGAAGCGTTCCCGAGGCCTTCAGGCGCCTATTTCGGGACGGTCCGCAGGGATGAGGCCCGATCGTTCCACCCGTTGGGTACGAGAGAGGGGATGCTGGCCGGCCCCGTCACCGTCCACGAGGCCCCTTTGTAATTGATGTGTTCGTAGAAGATCACTTTCAAGTCGCTTCCGACCTTGAAGGAGGAGATGCGGTCGTTCCAATTGGGGGTTCCAAGGGCGCCCGTGTTGTAACTGCGCAGGTCCGAAATGTCCCGGATCCCATCCCACCGGATGTACGCTCCGCCGTAGTTGATGTGTTCGTAGACGTACAGCTGGTTCGACGTCGGCGTGTGCGCCGGGAGGGCAAACCCCAGACCGACGGCCGCGCCCAAGAGGAACGCCACCTTTTTCCAAGACAACTTGGCCTGTCTCCCGCCGTCCATGCCGCCCTCCTCGGTTTGCCCCAAAACCCGGACAAGACCCGGCCCGCCCCCGGGAACCTTCGAACACGCGTGTCGTCTTGAGGGAAATCTAGGGTGTCCCGATTCGGCCGTCAAGGCATCGCGTCAGGCGTCGGACGTCTATCGCCTGACGCTTCACGTCTCACGTCTTGCTCTTTGCCTTCGCGAGCACGGCCAGGAAGGTGAGGGGCCTGGGCCCCGGGTTGACGAGCCCGTGGGTGTGGCCGGCCTTGCAGAGGTAGGCGTCTCCCGGGCCCACGGGAAAAGATTCTCCGTCCAAGCGCCCCGCGCCCTCCCCTTCGAGCACGAGGTAGAGTTCCTCCTCGGCGGGGTGGAGGTGTTCCCCTACGGAAGCGCCGGGGTCCAGGGTGAGGACGCTGACGAAGTCCGCGCCCTCCATGTCCCCGGGCGACAGGTAATCGAGGCGCACGGCGCTTCCTGTCCCTCCACGGATTCCGGAGATTCGCTGCTCTTGGATGGTCTTTCGAAGTCGTTTCACGGCCGGCCTACCCTTCCAGCGCGAGGAGCCACGGCTCTTCGAGGGCCTCGCAGATCCAGCGGAGAAACCGCGCCCCGTCGGCCCCGTCGATGAGTCGGTGGTCGTAGGAGAGGCTAAGGGGAAGGAAAGTGCGGGGCTCGAAGCGGCCCTCCCTCCACACGGGCCGCACCTCGCTTCGGGAGACTCCGAGGATCGCCACCTGCGGCCAGTAGACGATGGGCGCGAAGGCGGTGCCGCCGATCCCGCCCAGGTTGGAAATCGTGAAGGTCCCGCCCTCCATCTCGTCCGGAAGGAGTTTGCGCGACCGGGCCCGTTCGGCCAGCTCGCGGATCTCCCGCGCCAGGCTCAGGACGTTCTTCCGGTCGGCGTCCCGCACCACGGGCACGAGGAGGCCACGGTCCGTGTCCACGGCCACGCCCACGTGAACGTATTCCTTGAAGACCGTCTCGCCCCTCTCGGCGTCCAGGCTGGCGTTGAAGGCCGGGAAGGCCTTCAGGGCGGAGGCCGTGACCTTGACGAGGAGGGCGGTGACGGTGAGCTTGCCCCCGGCCGCCTCGGCCCGGGCTCCGTACCTGGCCCTGAAGGCCTCCAGATCCGTCACGTCGGCCCGGTCGTACTGGGTCACCTGGGGGACCGTCGCCCAGGCGTGGGCCATGGCCTCTGAGGTGAGCCGGCGCACGGTGGTGAAGGCTTCGCGCCGCACGGACCCCCACCGGGAGAAGTCGGGAAGGGGGCGTGAGGTCGGCCCGGAGGCGGCCGGAGGAACCGCCAGCAGCGCCTTGGCCCGGACCTTCACGTCCTCCAGGGTGAGCCGCCCCCTCGGGCCCGAGCCCCGCACCGAAGACAGGTCCACGCCCAATTCCCGGGCGAGCTTCCGCACGGCCGGAGAGGCCGGGCCGGGAGGAGCGGCGGCCGGCGGGTCCGGGACGGCCCGGGGAGCGGGAGGAGCGGCCGAAGCCGGCGCGGGCGGCGGCGCGGAGGCACCGGACTTGGAAGGCGCCCCGGCTTTCGCATCCTGACCGGGGGCCCTTTCGGCCTCCCCGCCGGCGGTTTCCAGGCGGAGGAGGACCTGCCCCACGCGGATCCGGTCCCCGGCCTTCACGAGGACCTCGGCCACGGTGCCCTGGAAGGGGGCGGGCAGTTCGAAGAGGGCCTTGTCCGTCTCCACCTCCAGCAGCGGCTGGTCGGCCTTCACGGCCTCGCCCACCGCCACCAGCACCTTGACCACGTCGGCCTGGACGACGTTTTCCGAGACTTCGGGAAGGGTCACGTCCTTGAGCATTCCTCGACCTCGCCTCTCAACGGCCCGCCGGATCGGGCCTTCCCGCGTCGATTTCCAGGTCCCTTCTGGCCCCCTCGGCCACCGCCCGGTCCAGGGCGCCGGAGCGGGCCAGGAGCGAGAGGGCCGCAAAGGCCGTGTGGCGGGCATCCACCTCGAAGAAATCCCGCAGGGCCTCCCGGCCGTCGCTCCGTCCGAAGCCGTCGGTGCCCAGAACGGCGAGGGGGCCGGGGACCCAGGGCGCCACCGAAAGCGGGACGGCCTTCACGTAGTCCGAGGCGGCCACGAAAACGCCTTCCGCGCCGCCCAGGACCTCCTCCACCCGCGTGCGCCGCGGCGCCTCGGTGGGGTGGAGCAGGTTCCAGCGGGAGACCTCCAGCGCGTTCCGGTGCAGTTCCTTGTAGCTCGTGGCGCTGTAGACGTCCGCCGCGACGCCGTAGCGCTCCTCGAGGATCCCCGCCGCCTTCAGGACCTCGTTGAGGATCGTGCCCGAGCCGAGGAGGTGGGCCCGGGGCCGGCCTTCGAGGGAAGAACGACGGAACCGGTAGAGGCCCGCGAGAACACCCTCCCTCGCTCCCTCGGGCAGGGCGGGCTGGGCGTAGAATTCGTTCATCACCGTGACGTAGTAGAAGACGTTCTCCCGCTCCGCGGCCATCCGGCGCAGGCCGTCCTCGAGGATCGCGGCCACCTCGTAGGCGAAGGCCGGATCGTAGGCCTTGAGGTTCGGAACCGGAAAGGCGAGGAGGTGGCTCTGGCCGTCCTGGTGCTGGAGGCCCTCGCCCATGAGGGTGGTGCGGCCCGCGGTTCCGCCCAGGAGGAAGCCCCGGGCGTGCATGTCGGCGGCGGCCCAGATGAGATCTCCGATTCGCTGGAAGCCGAACATGGAATAGAAGATGAAGAACGGGATCGTCGGAATGCCGTGGGTGGAATAGGCCGTGGCGGCCGCGATGAAGGAGGACATGGCCCCCGCTTCGGTGATTCCCTCCTCCAAAATGGCCCCGTCGGTGGCCTCCTTGTAGTAGAGGAGGCTCTCCCGGTCCACGGGCTCGTAGAGCTGGCCCGCGTGGGAGTAGATGCCCGCCTGGCGGAAGAGGCTCTCCATGCCGAAGGTGCGGGCTTCGTCGGGGACGATGGGCACCACGAACCGGCCGTAGTCGGGGTCCTTGAGGAGCTTCCCCAGGAGGTGGACGAAGGCCATGGTGGTGGCCATTTCCCTCTCGCCGGTCCCCTCGTCGAACTCCCGGAAGAGGGGCGGCGGCGGCGGGAGGGCGGGGCATTCCGCGGACCGGCTCGGCACCCACCCGCCCAGGTCCCGCCTGCGGGCCTTCAGGTAGCGGATCTCCTCGCTGTCCTCGGGGGGCCGGTAAAAGGGGGCCTGGGCCACGTCCTCGTCGGAGATGGGAATGCCGAAGCGGCTCCGGAATTCCCTCAGCTCCTGCTCGTTGAGCTTCTTCTGCTGGTGGGTGATGTTCTTGCCCTCGCCCGCTTCCCCCAGGCCGTAGCCCTTGATGGTGAGCGCGAGGACCACCGAGGGGCCCGCCCCGGGTTCGGTGGCCGCGAGGTAGGCCGCGTACACCTTCTCAGGATCGTGGCCTCCCTTGCGCATCTTTCTCAGGTGCTCGTCCGAGAGGTGCTTCACCATTTCCAGGAGCCGCGGGTCCTGGCCCCAGAAGTGCTTTCGGATGTAGGCGCCGTCGGAGACCGTGTACTTCTGGGACTGGCCGTCCACCGTCTCTTCCAGCCTCCGGGCGATGAGCCCCTCCGCGTCCTTTTCGAGAAGTTCGTCCCAGTCCTCGCCCAGGAGGACCTTGACGACGTTCCAGCCGGCGCCCCTGAAAGCCGCCTCGAGTTCCTGGACGATCTTGCCGTTGCCGCGCACGGGCCCGTCCAGGCGCTGGAGGTTGCAGTTGACGACGAAGACGAGGTTGTCGAGCTTCTCGCGGGAGGCCAGGGTGATGGCGCCCAGGCTCTCGGGTTCGTCCATTTCTCCGTCGCCCAGGAAGGCCCAGACCCGCTGGTCCGAGCGGGGCAGGAGACCCCGGTCCATGAGGTAGGCGTTGAAGCGGGCCTGATAGATGGCCATGAGGGACGTGAGGCCCATGGACACGGTGGGGAACTGCCAGAACCCCGGCATCAGGTGCGGGTGCGGGTAGGAGGGCAGGCCCCCGCCTGAAGACAGTTCACGGCGAAACCGCGAAAGGTCCGCCTCCGAGAGCCGCCCCTCGAGGAAGGCGCGGGCGTAGATTCCCGGGGCCGCGTGGCCCTGGAAGTAGACGAGGTCTCCGCCGCAGGGGTGCTCCCTCCCCCTGAAGAAGTGCTGAAAGGCCACCTCGTAAAGCGTCGCCGCCGAGGCGAAGGTGGAGATGTGGCCGCCGATCCCCGAAAGCTCCCGGTTCGCCCGAACCACCATGGCCATGGCGTTCCACCGCACGAGGCTCTTGATCCGGCGCTCGATCTCGCGGTTTCCGGGGTACGGGGGCTGGCGGTCCCGCGGGATGGTGTTCAGGTACGGGGTGTTCGCCGTGAAGAAGGGCCGGATGCCGTACTTCGCGGCCCGGATGTGGAGGCGCCAGAGGAGATCCTTGACCCGCTCGG
>JBFMHB010000101.1 GCA_040752915.1 Acidobacteriota bacterium | reverse complement strand
GCCCCGCGGGTTTCCCCTGAGGGGGCATCCCGGCATGCTTGTCTTTTTTGAGAATGAGCCCAGTGGGCCCAACCTGGGATCTGGGGGCGCAGGCGTCGGGGCATCAGGCTCCGCGGGAAAAAATCCGACCCGCCACGGGGAGCCGCCCCCATCGGGTTCCTTCGGAGTGCCCTCGCCCGTGGACCGTGCCGGAGGATTCCCGCGCCCGGGTTCTCCGGTTCCCTACTTCTCCTTTCCCCCTTCGGCCTCGGATCGAAGGCGGTTTTCGTAAGCGGCCTTCACGAAGGCCCGGAAGAGGGGATGGGGGTTCAGGGGACGGGATTTGAACTCGGGGTGGAACTGGCAGCCGAGGAACCAGGGGTGGTCGGCGAGTTCGACGATCTCCACGAACTTCCCGTCGGGAGACAGGCCGGTGAAGGCCATGCCGGCCTTCTGGAGGGGTTCCAGGAAGGCCTTGTTGAATTCGTAGCGGTGCCGGTGGCGCTCCTCGATGCGCAGGTCCCCGTAGGCCTTGTGGGCGAAGCTGCCCAGGGTGATGTCGCAGGCGCACTTCCCCAGGCGCATGTTGCCGCCGTAGGAGTCGTCGCCCAGAAGGTCGCGGAGCTTGTAAAAGATCGGCGCCTGGCAGTCGGGGTTGAACTCGGTGGAGTTGGCGTCGGGAAGGCCCGCCTCCGAACGCGCAAACTCGATGGAGGCGAGCTGCATCCCCAGGCAGATGCCGAAGTAGGGGATCTTGTGGCGGCGGGCGTACCCAGCGGCCTTGATCTTGCCCTCCACGCCCCGTTCGCCGAAGCCTCCGGGGACGAGGATGCCGTGGACGCCGCTGAGAGGCCCGGCCGGTCCCTCGCGCTCGATGTCCTCGGCTTCCACCCACTTCAGACGGACGCCCAGCTTGTTGGCCACGCCGCCGTGGATGAGGGCCTCCCGCAGGCTCTTGTAGGAATCCTCGTACTGCGTGTACTTGCCCACGATGCCGATGGTCGTGGTGTCTTCGGGGTGCTTCAGGGTGTCGAGGAACTCCTCCCACTTCTCCAAACGCCGCTCGTGAAGGGGAAGGCCGAGGTACTTGAGGAGGATGTAGTCGAGGCCCTCCTGGGCGAAGTAGAGGGGGACCTCGTAGACGTGCTCCACGTCCTTCGCGGTGATGACGGCCTCCTCCGCCACGTTGCAGAAGAGGCCGATCTTGGCCTTCATGTCGCGGGGGATCGGGTACTCGGTCCGGCAGAGAAGGATGTCGGGCTGGATCCCGATGGAAAGCAGCTCCTTGACGCTGTGCTGCGTGGGCTTGGTCTTGAGTTCGTGGCTGGCCCGGATGAAGGGAATGAGGGTGAGGTGGATGAACAGGGCGTTGGCGCGGCCCACTTCGAGCTGGAGCTGGCGGATGGCCTCCAGGAAGGGCAGGGATTCGATGTCGCCCACGGTGCCGCCGATCTCGACGAGGCAGACGTCGTAGCCCTTGGCCTGGGCCTTGACGGCCTCCTTGATCTCGTTCGTGACGTGGGGGACCACCTGCACCGTGCCGCCCAGAAAGTCCCCCCGGCGCTCCTTCTCGATGACCTGGAGGTAGATCCGTCCGGCCGTGTAATTGTTGCCCCTGCCGGAGACCTGGCTCGTGAATCGCTCGTAATGGCCCAGGTCCAGATCGGTCTCGGCCCCGTCGTCGGTGACGAAGACCTCCCCGTGCTGGAAGGGGGACATGGTGCCGGGGTCCACGTTGATGTACGGGTCCAGTTTCTGGATCGTGACCTTGAAGCCCCGCGCCTCCAGGAGACAACCGATGGAGGCCGCGGCGATCCCCTTGCCCAACGAAGAAACCACACCCCCCGTTACGAAAATGTACTTGGGCATCCGGCACTCTCCCTTCTCCGGCATTTCGCGGGTGGTCAGTATAGCACGAGGGGGAGGGGGGCGGGAGACGGGAGAGGCAAGGCGGAGGGGGGAAGGCGGAAGGAAAAGAAGGCGCAATTGGGATTTGGGATTTCGGATTTGGGATTTGGGAATGAAATGCGATGGAAAAGGCGTGATCCGAAGGGCGGACGCCCTCGCCCCCCTGTCTCCGATTCTCCCTAGTCCCGAAGTCCCCGAGCTCCCAAGAAGAGAGACGGAAAGGGACCATTCTCCGGTTGCGCCGCCGCGGGTGGGTGGTCGAGGCGAATCGCCCGGCCGCCACGGTCCTTCCCCTTGGGGCCGGCCTGGAATATCCTGAACGCCGTTCCGTTGCCCGGAACGGAGGCGACATGTTCGAGGACGTCAAGGCCATCAAGCGGAACGACCCGGCCTGCGGGCCCGGGGAGTGGATCCTCTATCCCTGTCTGCACGCCGTGGTCGTCCACCGATACGTCAGCCATCCCCTGTACCGGCTCCGGGTCCCCTTCCTGCCCCGTCTCATCAGCCAGATCATGCGTTTCCTGACGGGTCTCGAGATCCACCCCGGCGCGCAGATCGGCCCCGGCTTCTTCTGCGACCATGGGGCAGGGGTCGTCATCGGAGAAACCGTGCGCATCGGGCGCAACTGCGTCCTCTTTCACGGCGTCACCCTCGGCGGCACGGGCAAGCACCGGGGAAAGCGCCACCCGACCGTTGGAGATGACGTCTTCATCGGCACCCACGCCACGATCCTGGGACCCGTGACCCTCGGCGACGGATCGCGCGTGGGGGCGGAATCGGTGGTGATCAACCGCGACGTGCCCGCCGGGTGCACCGTCGTGGGGGCCCCCGCCGTCATCGTCCGAAGGGACGGGAAGAAGGTCCACGAGCCCCTCCCCGTTTCGCTCTACCACCTGGACGACCAGCGGGACGCGGGGCATCGGGACCAGACCGCCGCCCGCTGAGTCCCACCGCGGCCCGTTTCAAGGGGTAGCGTCTCAGCCCTCGGGGTAGGCGGCCATCTCCACCTCGGCGACCCGCCTGGAGAGGCTGTGGTACCGGGTCTTGACCGTCTCGAAGGTGCCGCGGGCCAGCTCCCGGGTTCTGGGGCTGGCGGCCAGCGCCTTGTAGAGGGGCCGGAGGAATTTCATCCGCCCCACGCGGCCCAGGACCTCGCGGATCCGCGGGAAGGCGGGCGCGTAGTCGGAAACGGCCGCGATGGAGAGCCACTCCACGAGGATCTCGTAGTTCCCCTGGGACGTCAGGCCGAAGGTCCGGTCCAGCAGAGCGCAGTCGTCCTCGGGAAGGGGTCTCGGAAGGTTCTGCAGGTAGATCAGGGTTTCGGCGGGGGTCCAGGCGGCGGCGTCGGCCTTCGAGGGACGGACCCCGTCGGCCCAGGCGGCGGCCTTGGACTCGATGGCGGTCAGGGCCTTCGAAGCGAAGCGCGGGGCGTTCGCGGGAAGCCCCGTCCCGTACACCCATTCCTTAACGCCCACCTCGGCGGCGGGTCCCGGCAGACGTTCCTCAAGGAAGGCGAGGAACTCCTCGGAGGTGATGGAAGTGAACCGAAAGCGCTCGATGTAGTCCCGGACGAAAGCGTCGAAAACGCCGCGGCCGGCGGTGCGCTCCAGGAGGGCCACCAGACGTGCCCCCTTCTCGTAAGGGACCTCCGAATAGATCGAGTCGGGATCCACGCCCCACAAGTCGGTTTTCAACCGCGTATAGGGGGATGCGGCGCCGAAGCGCTCCAGGGATCGGTCCAGGCCCGTCTGCCCGATGGCCCACGCCAGGGAGGCGGCTTCACCGCCTCGAACGACCTCCAGGATCCTCCGCTCGGCCCAGACGGTGAAGCCCTCGTTGAGCCAGAAGTCGTTCATGGTGGCGTTGGTGACGAGGTTTCCCGTCCACGAGTGCGCGAGTTCGTGGACCACCACGGCCACGAGGGACCGGTCTCCGGCCAGCAGGGTGGGCGTGAGGAAGGTGAGGCGGGGGTTCTCCATGCCCCCGTACGGAAAGGAGGGGGGGAGGACCAGCATGTCGTACCGGTCCCACTCGTACGGTCCGAACACCCCCTCGGCCGCAGCGATCATGCTCTCGATTTCGGCGAACTCGAAGGCCGCCGCCTCCACCGTCTCGGGCTCCGCCCAGATGCGCGAGCGGGGGCCCAAATCGCGGCTCTCCAGACGCCCCGCCGCGAGGGCGAGGAGGTAGGAGGGGATGGGCTGAGGCATCTCGAAGGCGAAGGTCCGCGTCCCGGGAACCGGCCCAGGGCTCTCCTCCGCATCCCCCGCCGACATGACGGGACGCATCCCTTCGGGGACCGTGATTTCGGCCCGGTAGGTGATGCGCACTCGGGGGCTGTCCTGGCAGGGGACCATGGAGCGCGCATGGTGGGGCTGGCACTGGCTGAAGAGGAAGGGCGCCGCGCGGCCCTCGGTTTGCTCGGGGGACAGCCACTGGAGCGCGGCGGCCTCCGGGGAGGTGGCGTATCGCAGGGCCACCTCCGTGGTGCCCTCCGGCAGATCCAGGCGGAGCCGCCTCCCCAGCACCGGATCGGGGTCTCCCAGGTGGAACGGGACCGGGCGGTTTCGCTGGTCCCTCGCCTCGCGGATGTCCAGAGCGTCCGAATCCAGATCCAGGGGCCCCTCCGATGGAGCCGCCAGGAAGAGGCGGGCCTCCCCGGCGAGGCGGTGGGAGTCGAAGTCGGCCGATACCTTCCAATGGAGCCTCCGGACGAGGGGCTGTTCGGGGTCGAAGTGGGAGTGCGGATCGATGCGGGCCATGGCCGCTCCCTTTCATGGGGTCCGGCGCTCAGAAGGGCGCGGAGTGCGTCTCCCGACGCCGGAGGACCCCAAGAATAGCCCCGTCGGGGAGTCCCCGACAACGGGGCCGGGGGGGTTGCCAGAGGGCCAATCTTTTGATATCGTTATGGTTTCACGCAGGGTGCCCGCACCCGAGACCCCGTAGGAGCGAACGATGTCTCAGCAGTTCATCGAGATCGAGGTCGAACAGCGGCCCGAAGTCCGGAAGAAGGGCCGCCAGTGGACCGCATCCAAGGGATTGATCCCCGGTATCGTTTACGGAGGGGGCAAGGAGCCCGTTCCCATCGCGGTGGATCCCCGCAAGATCATCCAGATCCTCCGCTCGGAAAAGGGAAGGAACACGATTCTCCTGTTCTCCCTCAAGGGAACCAAAGCCCAGCGTCACGTGATGGTCAAGGAAATCCAGATCAACCCCGTGACCAACGAGCTCATCCACGCGGACTTCACCCGGATCATGATGGATCAAAAGGTGAAGGTGAGGGTGCCCGTGGTCTGCGAGGGCACGGCCTACGGCGTGAAGACGGAAGGGGGCCTGCTGGACGTGATCATGCGCGAGGTCCAGGTGGAGTGCCTTCCCGCGGACATCCCGGACCGCGTCACCATCGACCTGACCCCCCTCAAGGTGGGCGACAGCATCAAGGTCTCCCAGCTCACGTTCAAGGAGGGCGTCCGCGTCATCGAGAACGACCTCAACCAGCCCGTGGTCGTCATCGCCGCTCCCAGGATCGAGGCCGCTCCCGCCGCCGGCGAGGAGGCCGCCCCCGAGTCCCAGGAGCCCGAGGTGATCGGCAAGGGCAAGAAGTCCGAAGCGGAAGAAGAGAAAGAGGGCAAGTAGCCCCTTTCCGGCTCCCCAGCCATGTCCGTGGAATTCCTTGTAGCGGGGCTCGGAAAGCCCGAGCCCCGCTACGATCGTTCACCCCACAATGCGGGCTTCCTGGTGGCGGACAAGGTCCGGGAACTCTGCCGCGGACCCCGGTTTTCCAGGGACGGCGAGGCGGAAGCCAGCGTCTGCCGGTGGAGGGGGCGCGCCTTTCTCCTTCTCAAGCCCTTGACCTACATGAACCGGAGCGGGATCGCCGTGGCCCGGCTGGTCCGGCGTGAGTCCCTTCCGGCGGAGAGGGTCATCGTCTGTTACGACGACCTGGACCTGCCCTTCGGACAGGTCCGGCTCCGTCTTTCCGGCGGCGCCGGGGGCCATCACGGCATGGAGTCCATCCTGGAGGAGCTGGGGACGGGGGACTTCCCGAGGATCCGGCTCGGGATCCGGGAGGAGGCGGTGGAGAAGGGGGAGCAGGTGGACTACCTGCTCTCGCCCCTCGATCCGGACCGGCACGCTCTTTTGGAGGAGGCCGCGGAACGGGCGGCCCGCGCCGTCCTGGACGCGGTGGCCCACGGGTTTCTCCTCGCCATGAACCGCCACAACCGGAGAGGGAAGCCCGAGCCGGCCGCGGGAGCGTAAGCCCCTTCCTGGACAGCGGGGGCGCGCCTGTGCTATGATTTCAAAGCCTTCTTCCTCCTCCCGGACGTGGAGGGGGCTAGGCCATAAGGAGGTCAAGACGTGAGACATTACGAGACGGTGGTCGTGTTGCCGCCCAACCTCGGCGAGACGGACCTGGAGGCTCAGGTCACCCTCGTCGAGAAGGACCTCAAGGAGAGGTTCGGCGGGCAGAACCTCGTGGTGAACCGGTGGGGGAAGCGGACGCTCGCCTATCCCATCCGCAAGTTCACCGAGGGGTACTACGTCCTCTACGAGTACGATTCCGAAGCCGAGGACTGCGTGGCCGGCGTGGAGGGTCGCCTGAGGCTCAACGAGAGCGTCATGCGCTACCTGACCATCCGCCGGGACGAGGAGGTCCGCTCGGAAGCCAAGCTCAAGGCCCGGAGCGCCAAGCGGCGCCGCCACGCCGGGGAAGAGGACTTGGACGTGGGTGACAGCTACGCCGAAGACGACCAGGACATGGAGTGAGGACCGACCATGGGCGACCCTAGACGCGACGCCAAAGGCGGAAAAAAGAAGCGCTTCTACAAGAAGGACTACCTGTTCAAGCGGAAGAAGTACTGCAAGTTCTGCGACACGGGGGTGGCCTTCATCGACTACAAGGACGTGAAACTCCTCTCCGGGTACCTGCGCGAGCGCGCGAAGATCGTGCCGCGCCGCATTTCGGGCACGTGCGCCATCCACCAGCGGCAGCTCACCGTGGCCATCAAGCGGGCCCGTCTGCTCGCCCTGCTCCCCTTCACCCAGGATTGACGGAGGAGGGCCCCATGAAAGTCATCCTGAAAGAAAACCTCGACAACCTCGGACAGCGGGGCGCCGTCGTCAACGTGAAGGACGG
>JBFMHB010000100.1 GCA_040752915.1 Acidobacteriota bacterium | reverse complement strand
CGGAGCCTTTCGGGGCGCTCCCTGGCCGTGTTCGTTGGGGCTCAGGCGGCGGCGGCGGGGGCGTGCGTGCTGGGCACCGCGGCCTCCGTCCGGTACGACCTGCCCACGGGAGCCGCCATCTGCCTGGCCCTCGCCCTGCCCCTGGCGGGGGCGTGGGTCGTGCGGCGCGTGCGGGATTCCGGCCCTCCGGGGCGGCGGAGGAGCCCTTGATCCGGCGGGAGGCCCCGCGGACGGGGCGGGGACCGGCGCCTCCGGTTCTCAAGGCCGGCCCGAGTGTGGTTCAATAAGGCCAGGGGGATCCGAAGGCCGAAAGCGAGGGGCGTCCGGGGGGACGCCGCCGGGCCGTCCCAGAGGAGGTGGCCTTGAATTTCGAACTGACCGCCGAACAGCAGGTGCTGAGGGATACGATCCGCTCCTTCGCCGAGGAGAAGATCGGGCCCCACGTCCGAGAGTGGGACGACGCCTGCCGCTTTCCGAGCGAGGTCTTCGCGGAGCTGGGCGAAATGGGCGTCATGGGCGCCATCTTCCCCGAGGAGTACGGGGGCGCGGGCATGTCCTACGTGGACTACGTCCTCATCATCGAGGAACTGTCCCGGGTGGACCCCTCGGTGGGAATCGGCGTGGCGGCCCACAACTCCTTGTGCAGTAACCACATCTATCTGACCGGGACGCCCGAGCAGCGGGAGCGCCTCCTTGCGCCTCTGGCCCAGGGAAAGAAGATCGGCGCGTGGGCCCTCACGGAGCCCGGGTCGGGCTCGGACGCGGCGGGCCTCCGAACCACGGCGGTGAGGAAGGACGGGGGCTGGGTGCTCAACGGCACCAAGACCTTCTGCACCCACGCGACGGTGGGGGACACGGCCGTGATCATGGCCCTGACGGACCGGTCGGACCCGCACCACGGCGTGACGGCCTTCGCCGTCGAGAAGGGGACCCCCGGCTTCCGAGCGGGCAAGAAGGAGAAGAAGCTCGGGCTCTGCGCCTCGGACACCGGGGAACTCATCCTGGAAGACTGCTTCGTCCCCGACGAAAACCGCCTGGGCGAGGTGAACCGAGGTTTCCAGGACGCCCTGAGGGTCCTCGACGGGGGCCGCATCTCCATCGCCGCCCTCTCCCTCGGGGGAGCCCAAGGGGCCTTCGAGACGGCCCTCCGCTACTCCAAGGAGCGGGTGGCCTTCGGCAAGAAGATCGCCGAGTTCCAGGCCATCCAGTTCGCCCTGGCGGACATGGCCACGCGCATCGACGCGGCGCGCCTCCTCACCTTCCGCGCCGCCCAGGAGAAGGACAAGGGCCGCACCGTCACCAAGCTTTCCTCCATGGCCAAGATGTACGCCTCGGAGGTCTCTGTCTGGTGCGCCGAGCGGGCCGTCCAGATCCTCGGCGGCTACGGGTTCACGAAGGACTTCCTGGCGGAAAAGTTTTACCGGGACGTGAAGCTCAACACCATCGGAGAGGGCACGAGCGAGGTGCAGCGCCTCGTCATCGCCCGGCAGCTCCTGAGGGAGTGACGGCCCGCGAAGGCCCATCGGGGAAACCATGCACGTCTTAGCGGAAGCCGTTCTCAAGGGGGACCGCCGGGCGCTGGCGCGCGGGCTGAGCGTCGTGGAAGACCGCCGCGACGGCTACCTCGACCTCCTGAAGGACCTGTACCGGCAAGGGGGACGGGCCCGCATCGTGGGCGTGACGGGACCTCCCGGGGCCGGCAAGTCCACCCTCGTGAACCGTCTCATCGGGGCCTACCGCGTAATGGGGAAGACCGTGGGGGTGGTGGCCGTGGACCCCTCCTCGGCCTTCTCCGGAGGCGCCATCCTGGGGGACCGGATCCGGATGCAGGACCGCGCCCTGGATCCCGGCGTCTTCATCCGCTCCATGGCCACCCGCGGCCACATGGGCGGCCTGGCGCGGGCCACCTCCGACGCCCTGGTGGTCCTCGACGCGGCGGGCTTCGACGTGATCCTCGTGGAGACCGTGGGTGTGGGCCAGGACGAGGTGGACATCGTGCGCGAGGCGGACACGGTCCTCGTCCTCCTGGTGCCCGGGCTGGGCGACGACATCCAGGCCATCAAGGCAGGCATCATGGAGATCGCCGACATCTTCGTGATCAACAAGGCCGACCGGGAGGGGGTGGAGCGAGTGGAGCGCGAACTGCGGGCCGCCCTTCAGCTGGCCGAGGCGGCGTCGGATTGGGTGCCGCCGATCCTGAAGACCGTGGCGTCCCGGGACGAGGGCACCGCCGAAGTGGTCTCGGCCGTGGAGGCCCACGGGGAGCACCTGTGCGGCGCCCGCTCCGAGAGCCGCCTGCGGCTCAAGTACGGACAGCGTTTCCGGGATCTGCTCGCGGAGCGGTTCCTCCTGGGCCTGCGATCCCGCTGGCTCTCGGAGGAGCAGGAGGCCCGCATCGTGCAGGCCTTCATCCGCCGGGAGGCGGATCCCTATTCGGCGGCGGAGGAGATCCTGGCCCGCATCCGCTGGGAGGACAGGCCGTGAAGATCGAGCACGTCGGCGTGGCCGTGGCGTCCCTCGATGCCGCCAAGTCCTTCTACGAGGCCCTCGGCCTGGAGTGCGGCGGCGAGGAGGAGGTCACGGAGCAGAAGGTGCGCGTGGCCTTTTTCCCCCTCGGCGAGAGCCGCCTCGAACTCTTGGAAAGCACGGACCCCGAGGGGCCCGTGGGGAAGTTCGTCGCCAAGAGGGGACCGGGCCTCCATCACCTCTGCGTGGAGGTCCCGGACGTGGCCAAGGCCCTCGAAACCCTCAAGGCGCGGGGGTTCGCCCTCGTCGACGAGGTCCCTCGGACCGGGGCGGGCGGCCGGAGGGTGGCCTTCGTCCACCCCAAGTCCACCGGCGGCGTCCTGCTCGAACTCGCGGAGAAGCCATGAAGGATAGAAGCGCAGGCTCCAAAGGCGCGGCGGCGAGCCGAGGCCGCCCGGCCCCCCGCCTCGCCGGATCCCGGACGGTCTCCCTTCCCGGGGAGGAGTCCTTCGTCGTGGCCTACCTGCGCGACCCGCGGGAGAAGATCTGGGGCCTCCTCCTCCGCATGGAGACGGCGGGCTTCTGGATCCGGGGGATCGAACTCAACGCCTTCGAGGATTGGGCCCGTGAGGTGCGGAGCGCGGCTTCCCCCTCCATGGGGCTGTCCACGACCTTCCTGCCGTTCCTGAGGGTGGAGAAGATCGTGGCCGACGAGCGGACGGGGTCCATGCCCTCCCTGGCCGAGCGCTTCGAGACCCTGGCGGGACGCCCCGTGGCCGAGTTCGTCGGCCTCCGCTGACCGCGGGACAGGAGGAGGCTCCATGTACGATCCCACCGACGAAAAGGCGGAGGAACTCTTCGCCGCGCTCCTCTCGATTCTGAGGGGGGCGCCCTCGAACCTCGCCAAGCAGTCCCTCGCGCGGCTCTTCGAGGAGGCGGCCCTCACGGACCTCCTGGCCAGGGAGAAGAAGGGTCTGCCCGCGGACGAGGAAGCCTGGCAAGACGCCCTCGCCGAGCGGTGGGAGGAGGTGGAATCCTTGCGGAACGAGAAGGCCGCCTCCTTCCTCCACTCCATCCAGATGTCCGAGTTCTGATCGGAATGCTTTTTCCCCTTTCTCGCGATGGAAACAAGACCGTGTCCCCAAGCGCCCCTGCCACCGCCCCATCCGGCCCGGCGCCTTCGGCGCCTCCTCGGGGCTTGGCCCGTTCCGTCGAAGCGTAGGCGCTTCTCCGTCTCGTTCCTGCGCCCCGTCCGCCCTTCGGGCGGGCCGGATTCTTCGGAGGCGGCCTGCACCCTTGAGCCGAACCCGTCCCCCCACCCCCCAGAGGGCGCCGACGGCAACGGCCCTATTGCGGCGTCAGGCTTTTCGGTCTGGGACGCTCCACGTACATCCAGTACGCCTCGGTCCTGTCCCGCTCGCCTTCCTTGCACTAGGCCCATCGGCGTCGGGACGCGCCTCCCTCCCTTCGGTCGGTCGGCCGATGCACAGAGCCGCCCCGGGAAACCCGCTGATTCGTTTCCCTTTTCACGTTCACTTCCTCCTCATTCCCTGTCCCGGATACCCTTGGCCCATGCGGCCCGGCGCCTTCGGCCCCTCCCCCCGAGGACGGGTCCGCGCGTCGAAAGGAATACCTTTCTCCTCGCGTCCCTTTCCCTCGGTCCGCCCTCCGGGCGGGTCACCTCCATGTCCACAATCAGCCCTGCCTCCCAGGGGGCCCTGTGGGGGGCGGCGCGGGTCGTGGTTCCAAGACGCCCCGGCGGGATGCCTTTCGAGGGTGCCCCGAATGCGCCACCTTTCCATCGCGGAATTCGGCCTTCTGGGGGGAATTGGCGCACCGAGAAGGGGATGGGGCTCCAGTGCGGGCGCCGATCCGGGCCTCCGGTGGTATACTCAGAGGGACCCTGCGCACCGAATTTGGGGGCGGGGCGTCCGGCCCTTACGCGGCCGGGCCATCGCAAGAGGCCCATCACCGGACCGGTGATGCCATGAAATGGGAACCATCCGGCGGAGGAGAGAAGCGCCCGCCGGAACCGTGTGCGGGCGCCCCCGGCGGGAGACCGCGGCGGCGCCACGGGAGGATGACATGGCCATTCGTGAACAGGATGCCCTTGACTACCACTCCGTAGGACGCCCGGGCAAGACCGAGGTGGTGCCCACCAAGCCCTGCCTCACGGCCCGGGACCTCTCCCTCGCCTACTCGCCCGGCGTGGCGATTCCTTGCCTGGCCATCGAGAAGAACCCCGAGGACGCCTACAAATACACCAACAAGGGCAACCTCGTGGCGGTCCTCTCCAACGGAACCGCCGTCCTGGGCCTGGGTGACATCGGCGCCCTGGCCGGCAAACCCGTCATGGAAGGCAAGGGCGTCCTCTTCAAGCGATTCGCCCACGTGGACGTCTTCGACATCAACCTGGACACCCACGACCCCGACGAGGTCATCAAGGTCGCCCAGCTCCTCGAGCCCACCTTCGGCGGCATCAACCTGGAGGACATCAAGGCCCCCGAGTGCTTCTACATCGAGGAAACCCTCAAGAAGACCATGAAGATCCCGGTCTTCCACGACGACCAGCACGGCACCGCCATCATCTCCGGCGCCGCCCTCCTCAACGCCCTCGAGATCGCCGGCAAGAGCATCAAGGACGTGCGCGTCGTCGTATCGGGCGCCGGCGCTTCGGCCATCGCCTGCGCCAAGTTCTACGAACAGCTCGGAGTGCCCAACGCCAACTTCCTCCTCGTGGACACGAAGGGCGTCGTCTTCAAGGGGCGCAAGGAGGGGATGAACCCCTACAAGGAGCACTTCGCCCAGGACACGAAGCTCCGGACCCTGGCCGAGGCCATGAAGGGCGCCGACGTCTTCCTCGGCTGCTCCGTCAAGGGGCTCGTCACGCAGGACATGGTCCGCTCCATGGCCAAGAACCCCATCGTTTTCGCCATGGCCAACCCCGATCCGGAGATCGCCTACGAGGACGCCAAGGCCGCCCGGGCCGACGTGATCATGGCCACGGGGCGCTCGGACTACCCGAACCAGGTGAACAACGTCCTCGGCTTCCCCTTCATCTTCCGCGGCGCCCTCGACGTGCGCGCCACCGCCATCAACGAAGAGATGAAGATGGCCGCCGCCAAGGCCCTGGCCACCCTCGCCAAGGAGCCCGTGCCCGAGAACGTCTGCGCGGCCTACGGCGGACAGAAATTCGAGTTCGGCCCCGAGTACATCATCCCCAAGCCCTTCGACCCGCGCGTCCTCTACTGGGAGGCCCCCGCCGTGGCCAAGGCCGCCTGCGAGACGGGCGTGGCCCAGAAACCCATCACCGACTGGGACGCGTACCGCGCCCGCCTGGAGGCCATGACCAGCAAGAGCCAGGAGGTCATGCGCACCATCCGCGCCACGGCGCGCAAGGAGAAGAAGCGCGTGGTCTTCCCCGAGGGCGAGAACCCCAAGATCATCGAGGCCGCGCGCCTCCTTGCCGACGAGGGCCTGGGCCTGCCCATCCTCCTCGGCAAGAGGGAGACCATCGAGGCCGCCGCCCAGCGCGTGGGGCTCGACCCGAAGAACGTGACCATCGTGGACCCGGAGACCGCCCCCGACGCCGAAGCCTTCGCGAACGAGCTTTACGCTTTGCGGTCCCGCAAGGGCTTCACCCCCAAGAAGGCCCGGACCCTCGTCAAGAAGGCCCTCTACTACGCCCTGATGATGCTCCGCACGGGCAAGGCCGACGGCATGGTGGCGGGGATCGAGCGCTCCTACGTGGACACGATCCGCGTCGTCCTGCCCCTGGCCGAACTCAAGGAAGGCGTCCGGCGCGCCGTGGGCATGCATGTGGTCCTCGTGGGCAGCAAGGTTTTCATCTTCGCCGACACCACCGTCCACATCGAGCCCGACGCCCGGGAACTGGCCGACATCGCCGTCCAGGCCGCGGAACTGGCCCGCCACTTCAACCTCGAACCCCGCATCGCCATGCTGGCCTTCTCCAACTTCGGCGACAACGACCACCCCAAGGCCCGCAAGGTGCGCGAGGCGGTGGCCCTCCTCCACCAGGAGCGCCCCGACCTCGTCGTGGACGGCGAGATGCACGGCGACGTGGCCGTCCTGCCCGACTTCGCCCGCGAGAACTTCCCCCACAGCAAGATCCAGGGCGACGCCAACGTCCTCATCTGCCCCGACCTGCAGAGCGGCAACATCGCCTACAAGCTCGTGGGCTACATCGGCGGCCAGCGGGAGGTCATCGGGCCCCTGCTCTTCGGCCTTAAACAGCCCATCAACGTCGTCTCCCTCAACTCCGACGTCCGCGAGATCGTCAACATGGCCGCCCTCTCCTGTTACCAGGCGGGCCGGTAGGCCGCCGGAGCGGGTGAGGCGGAGACGGAGAGAGAAACAGGGATACCCGAAAAGGGCCACCCGAGAAGAGAAGAAAAAGGGAGCGCGAGGGGGTGGCCGAAGCCGGGGGGAGAACCCCCGGCTTCGCGCCTCCGATCCAGACGGGGCGGGCCGCATGGCCCGTCCTTTTTTCATTCCGTGAGAACTGCGAGGCAGGGACCCCACGAGGTCCGCGCCCTCACTCACCCTGTTGCCTCACGTAAGAATCTTCCCAAAATGGTATTTGTTGCCTCATGTAAAAATCAATCCGAAACGCGGTGCCTTCTGACCGCAGCAGGGACTGTGGGAAGGGTGGGAAACCCCGGAGGGGT
>JBFMHB010000099.1 GCA_040752915.1 Acidobacteriota bacterium | reverse complement strand
AGGTCCCTGACCCAGGGCCGGGGCAACTACGTCATGCAGTTCGAGCGATACGAGTTCATGCCCAAGCAGATCGCGGAGGAGATCGTAGCCCGCGTACAGGGCCGTTAGCCAAGGAGGCAGAGTATGTCGAAGGAAAAGTTCCAGAGGACCAAGCCGCACGTCAACGTCGGGACCATCGGCCACGTGGACCACGGTAAGACCACCCTCACCGCGGCCATCACCAAGGTGCAGGCGGCCAAGGGCCTCGCCAAGTTCATTTCCTACGACGAAGTGGCCAAGGCCTCGGAGTCCCAGGGCCGCCGCGACTCCACGAAGATCCTCACCATCGCCACCGCCCACGTGGAGTACGAGTCCACGAACCGGCACTACGCCCACGTGGACTGCCCCGGACACGCCGACTACGTGAAGAACATGATCACGGGCGCGGCGCAGATGGACGGCGCGATCCTGGTGGTCTCGGCCGAGGACGGACCCATGCCCCAGACCCGCGAGCACATCCTCCTCGCCCGTCAGGTCGGCGTGCCCTACATCGTGGTCTTCCTCAACAAGTGCGACAAGGTGGACGACCCCGAACTCCTCGACCTGGTCGAGCTCGAGGTCCGCGACCTGCTGAACCAGTACCAGTTCCCCGGGGACAACACCCCCGTGATCCGCGGCTCCGCCCTCAAGGCTGGCCTGGCCGAGGATCCGAACGGCCCCGATGCCAAGTGCATCCAGGACCTGCTCGACGCCTGCGACTCCTTCATTCCCGAGCCGGTGCGCGACATCGACAAGCCGTTCCTGATGCCCATCGAGGACATCTTCTCCATCTCCGGGCGCGGGACCGTCGTCACGGGCCGCGTGGACCGCGGCATCGTCAAGGTCGGCGAGGAAATGGAGATCGTCGGCTTCAAGCCCACCTTCAAGACCGTCATCACGGGCGTCGAGATGTTCCGCAAGCTGCTGGATCAGGGTCAGGCCGGCGACAACATCGGCCTCCTGCTGCGCGGCACGAAGAAGGAAGAAGTCGAGCGCGGCCAGGTGGTGGCCAAGCCCGGCTCCATCACCCCCCACACCCGCTTCAAGTGCGAGGTGTACGTCCTGACGAAGGAAGAAGGCGGCCGCCACACTCCCTTCTTCAAGGGCTACCGCCCGCAGTTCTACTTCCGCACGACGGACGTCACCGGCGACGTCACCCTGCCCGAGGACCGCGAGATGGTCATGCCCGGGGACAACGTCAGTGTGGAAGTCAAGCTGATCTCCCCCATCGCCATGGAGAAGGGGCTCCGGTTCGCCATTCGTGAGGGAGGCCGCACCGTCGGCGCCGGCACCATCACGGAGGTCTTGGAGTAGCCTGCACATGCTGAACGAGAAGATCCGAATCCGCCTTTTGGCGTACGACCACTGCATCCTGGACCGCTCCACGAAGGAGATCGTGGAGACGGCCAAGCGGACCGGGGCGCGGGTGAGGGGCCCGATTCCTCTCCCCACCGACCGCTCCGTCTGGACCGTCAACCGGTCTCCTCACGTGGACAAGAAGTCCAGGGAGCAGTTCGAAATGCGCACCCACAAGCGGCTCCTGGACATCTACGACCCGACGCCGCAGACCGTGGACGCGCTCATGAAGCTGAACTTGCCCCCGGGCGTGGACGTGGAGATCAAGGCCTTCACGAAGTAGCCGCGTTCGGAGGCGCGGGCGCACCGCGGGCCCGCAGGCTGGGCACGTCGCCGGCGGGCGACCTCTGCCCGAGGAGAGGACATGAAGATCGGCATTCTGGGACGCAAGGTCGGCATGACGCAGGTCTTCGACGAGACCCGCGCCGTGGTGCCCGTCACCGTGATCCAGGCGGGCCCCTGCGTCGTGCTGCAGAAGAAAACCCCGGACACCGACGGCTACCACGCGATTCAAATCGGGCTCGTGGAGAAGGTCGGTCGGGGGGCGGTGAACAAGCCCATGGCCGGGCACCTCAAGAAGTACGGCACGGCCTCCGTGCGAGCCGTCCGCGAGCTCCGAGGGGAGTTCCCCGAATTGGCCCCCGGAAGCCCCCTCACCCTGGAGCAGTTCCAGGGGGTGTCCGCCGTGAATGTGGTGGGCACCAGCAAGGGCAAGGGCTTCCAGGGCGTCGTCGTGCGCCACGGCTTCCGCGGCGGGCGCGCCACCCACGGCTCCATGTTCCACCGTGCCCCGGGATCCATCGGCGCCTCCTCCGATCCGTCGAGGGTCTTCAAGGGGACGAAGATGGCCGGGCAGACGGGGAACGGCCGGGTCACCGTCAAGAACCTGCAGGTCGTGCGCGTGGACGCGGAGAAGGGCCTCCTCCTCGTGAGGGGGGCCGTTCCCGGCCCCCGGGGCGGCCTCCTGCTCATCCACGGTATCCACTAAGGGGCGGGCCATGAACGTTTCCGTGATCAACGCAGCCAAGGAACCCCAGCGGGAAGTCAGCCTTCCCGACGAGGTCTTTACGGCCGAATACCGGCGGGACCTGGTCTACGAGGCGGTTCGCAGCTTCCTGGCCAACCAGCGGCTGGGGACCCACTCCACGAAGCGGCGGGACGAAGTCGCCGGTTCCGGCAAGAAACTCTGGAAGCAGAAGCACACCGGCCGCGCCCGCATGGGCGAGATTCGCTCTCCCCTCTGGTACCACGGCGGCATCGTCTTCGGGCCCAAGCCCCGCGACTACTCCTTTTCCGTCCCGCGAAAGGTTCGGCGCAGCGCCATGAGGAGCCTCCTCTCCGAGCGCCTGCGGCGCGGCCTCCTGTCGGTGGTGGAGGATCTCTCGGTGGAGTCCCCCAAGACCAAGGCCTTCACCCAGAAATACGCCGCCATCCTGGACCCCCACAAAACGGTCCTCTTCGTGGACGAGCAGGTCTCGGACACCGTCCGCCTCGCCAGCCGCAACCTCCCGGGCGTGAAGGTGGCGCCGGTGGGGGAGGTCAGCGTGTACGACCTGGCCCGTTACGAAATGGCCGTCTTCACCGAGAAGGCTCTCCTGAAGCTCACGGAGGTTCTGCGGCCATGAGAAATCCGCACACCGTCATCATCCGGCCCCTGCTCACGGAGAAGAACCTCATCGCCAAAGAGCGCACGAGGACCGTGGCGTTCCAGGTGGACCCGAAGGCCAACAAGCTCGAGGTCGCCCACGCCGTGGAGAAGGTCTTCAATACGCAGGTGGAGGAAGTCCGCATCGTGAACGTCCTCGGCAAGAACAAGCGCGTGGGCCGGTCCGAAGGCAAGAAGCCCGACTGGAAAAAGGCCTACGTCAAGCTCGCCAAGGGCGCCAAGCCCATCGAGTACTTCGAGGGCGTGTAAGGGGAACGGAGCCATGGCCATCAAAACCTACAAGCCATATACAGCCAGCCGCCGCTACATCACCACGGCCACCTTCGAGGAGGTGACCCAGAAGGCCCCCGAGAAGCGGCTGTTGGCGCCGAAGAAGCGGCTCAGCGGAAGGAACGCCGACGGCCACGTCACCATGCGCCGCCGGGGCGGAGGCCACAAGCGGCGCTACCGCATCGTGGACTTCAAGCGCGACAAGCGCGGCATCGAAGCGCGCGTGGCGGCGGTCGAATACGATCCCAACCGCACCTGTCGGATCGCCCTCCTTCATTACATGGACGGCGAGAAGCGCTACATCCTTTGTCCGGACGGACTCGCCGTCGGCGGCAAGGTGATGGCCGGCGAAGAGGCCGAGGTCGTGGTCGGGAACGCCCTCCCCTTGCAGAAGATCCCGGTGGGCACCATGGTGCACAACGTGGAGCTTCACGAGGGCGGAGGCGGCCAGATCGCCCGCTCGGCGGGAGCATCGGCCCAGCTCATGGCCAAGGAAGGCCGGATGGCCACCCTGCGCATGCCCTCCGGGGAAATGCGCTACGTGAGCGTGCGCTGCTATGCCACCGTCGGTCAGGTGGGCAACGTGGACCACCAGAACGTCACCCTGGGCAAGGCCGGCCGCTCCCGGTGGCTGGGCCGCCGGCCGAAGGTCCGCGGCACGGCCATGAACCCCGTGGACCACCCCCACGGTGGCGGCGAGGGCAAGAGCAAGGGCGGGCGGCACCCGGTGACCCCCTGGGGCGTTCCCACCAAGGGCTACAAGACCCGCCGCAACAAGCGCACGGCCCGGTTCATCCTGAAGAGGAGAAAGTAGCATGACCCGCTCGCTGAAGAAGGGCCCCTTCGTGGACGCCCACCTCGACAAGAAGGTGGAGGCCATGAACGCCTCGGGAAAGAAGGCCGTCATCAAGACCTGGAGCCGGAGGTCCATGATCGTGCCCTCCATGCTCAACCACACCATCGCCGTCCATAACGGGAAGAAGTTCGTTCCCGTGTACGTGACCGAAAACATGATCGGCCATCGCCTGGGCGAGTTCGCCCCCACCCGCACCTTCCGGGGCCACTCGGGCGAAAAGAAAAAGGCCGAGGTGAAGAAGTGAGCCGGGAGCCCGAAATGATCGCCACCGCCAAGATCACCTACGTGAACACGTCGGCCCAGAAGACCCGCCTCGTGGCGGACATGATCCGGGGCCGTTCGGTGAACGAGGCCCTCTCCATCCTGCGCTTCGCCAAGAAGCACGTGGCGAGGGACATCCAGAAGCTCCTCAAGTCCGCCGTCGCCAACGCCGAGAGCCGGCCTGGCCGCCAGGTGGACGTGGACGAGCTCGTGGTTCGGAGCATCCAGGTGAACGGCGCCTCCCTCAAGATGCGCAAGCGGACTTTGCCGGCCCCCATGGGGCGGGCGTACCGGGTCCAGCGCCGCCAGTGCCACATCACCATCGGCCTGGACGTGAGGAAGTAGGCGGGACTTGAGAATCGGGCCGGGCGGGGACGCCCCCCGCCGGGAACGGCCGGCGTTGAATGGCGCGCAGCACCGTGTTTGGAGGTGAGCATTGGGCCAGAAAGTGAATCCCGTGGGTTTCCGGGTGGGTTTCAACAAGGACTGGGAGTCCCGCTGGTTCTCCAAGAAGGAGTACAAGACCCTCCTTCACGAGGACCTCGTCCTGAGAAAGGAACTCCTCCAGCGCCTCAAGCACGCGGGGGTCTCTCGCGTGGACATGGAGCGGGCCGGCAAGAAGCTGACCGTGACCATCGCCACGAGCCGCCCCGGCGTGATCATCGGAAAAAAGGGCGCCGAGGTGGACCGCCTCAAGGAGGAGATCCAGCGTCGCCTGGACCGTGAGGTCTACATCAAGATCGACGAAATCCACCGCCCCGAGATCGACGCGCGCCTTGTGGCCGAGTCCATCGCCCTTCAGCTCACCAAGCGCGTGGCCTTCCGCCGGGCCATGAAGCGCGCCATCGAAATGGCCGGCAAGTTCGGCGCGCTGGGGATCCGCATCCGCGTGGCCGGGCGCCTGAACGGAGCGGAGATCGCCCGTTCCGAATGGTATCTGGAGGGCCGGCTGCCGCTCCAGACCCTGAGGAGCGACATCGACTACGGGCTCGCCGAGGCCCACACGACCTACGGGGTCATCGGCGTGAAAGTCTGGATCTACAAGGGCCAGAAGGTGAGCAAGTAGGCCACCGGGAGTACGCGCCATGTTGATGCCGAAGAAGGTCAAATACAGGAAGCAGCAGAGGGGCCGCAGGGGTGGGATCGCCGTGCGCGGAAGCTCGGTGTCCTTCGGGGACTACGGCCTCATGGCCCTTGAGCCCGCCTGGATCACGAACCGCCAGATCGAAGCGGGCCGCGTGGCCATCAACCGCTACATCAAACGCGGGGGAAAGATGTGGATCCGGATCTTCCCCGCCAAGCCCTACACGAAGAAACCCCTGGAAACCCGCATGGGCAAGGGCAAGGGAAATCTGGAGGGGTGGGTCGCCACAGTGAAGCCGGGGCGGATCCTCTTCGAGCTGGAAGGCGTCACCCTGGACATCGCCCAGGAGGCTTTCCGCCTGGCGGCCCAGAAGCTGCCCATCAAGACGCGTTTCGTTTCCCGCAAGGACCAGGAGTTCTCCCTATGATGAAGCCGCAGGAGCTCAGACGGCCCCAGAAGATCCGTGACCTCTCCTTGGACGAGTTGAGGCGCGAGGAGAGCGAGATCACCGAACACCTGATGAAGCTTCGCTTCCAGATGGCTTCGGGCCAGATCGAAAACCCCCAGCTCATCCGGGCCTACCGGCGGGGTCTGGCGAGGGTCAAGACCATCCTGGCCGAGAAGCAGCGGCCGGCCGGAGGGAACTGAAAATGGACGCGACCAAGACCCAGAGTCCCCACCGCCACCGGGCAACCAAAGTCGGCGTGGTGGTTTCGGACAAGATGGAGAAGACCGTCGTGGTGAAGGTGGAACGCAAGATCTTCCACAAGACCTATCAGAAGGTCGTGAACCGGACCTCCCGGTTCAAGGCCCACGACGAGGGGAACCAGTGCGGCGTGGGGGACAAGGTCCTCATCGTGGAGACCCGGCCCCTGAGCCGAGACAAGCATTGGGCCGTGAAGAAGGTCCTCGAGAAGGCCCGCTGAGGTCCGAGGGTAGGAGCACGCCATGATCCAGATGGGAACCATTCTCGATGTGGCCGACAACTCGGGAGCCAAGAAGCTCTCCTGCATCCGTCTAAAAGGCGGTGCGTCCATGGGCCGCTACGCGGGCTTGGGCGACATCATCACCTGCGCGGTGAAGGAGGCGGCGCCCCAGGGAACCATCAAGAAGGGAAAGGTCGTCAAGGCCGTCGTCGTCCGGACCGTGAAGGAGACGCGGCGCCGGGACGGCTCGTACATCCGATTCGACAACAACGCCGCGGTGCTGGTGGACGACAAGGGTGAGCCCGTCGGCACGCGCGTTTTCGGTCCCGTGGCCCGGGAGCTCAGGGAGAAGCGCTTCATGAAGATCGTCTCCCTCGCCCCCGAGGTCATCTGAAATGGGGGCGACCCGTGGGTAACCGAATCAAGAAGAACGACCAGGTGGTGGTCCTCTCCGGCAAGGAGAAGGGCAAGCGGGGACGGGTCCTCTCCATTCTCCCGGAGAAGGAGCGGGCCGTCGTCGAAAACGTGAACTTCGTGAAGCGCCACACCAAGGCCAACCCCCAGCGGAACATCAAGGGCGGGATTCTCGAGAAGGAATCCTCCATGCCGATGGGCCGCCTGATGCTGGTCTGCAAGGAGTGCCAGCAGCCCGTCCGCCCAGCCTTCAAGGTGGTGGAGGGGGGGCGCAAGGCCCGCGTGTGCCGCAAGTGCAACGCCGTTCTGGACTGAGGGAACCGAAATGAGCGCCAAGAGCGAGAAGACCGACAAGACCGAGAAGGCCCCCGCCAAGGGCAAGACCGA
>JBFMHB010000098.1 GCA_040752915.1 Acidobacteriota bacterium | reverse complement strand
ATGGCGGCTCGCTCCAAAGAGGAGGAACCCCGCCACGAACCCCAACCCCAGGCCCGAGGCCAACCAGAAGGCCGGGCGGGGAAGGTACAGGCCCGCGAAATAGAAGGCCGCCGCGAGGATCAGGGCTCCGAAGAGGACCCGCACCCCGTCCATCCAACCCCCCGATTTGGGGAGGGCCGCCAGGACGCCCGAGAAGGTTCCGATGACCAGGAACAGCAACCCCAGGCCCAGGGCAAAGGTGAAGAGGTAGAGGAACCCCAGAAAAGAGGATCCGGTGGAGGCCACGACCACCAGGATGGCCAGGATGAGGGGGCCGATGCAGGGGCTGGCCACCAGCCCGGACAGAGCGCCGATCAGGAAGGCCCCCACGAATCCGCCCCCGCGGGATTTCTGCTTGGTCTGTTCGATCCGGTTGGTGAGGCGGGCCGGGGTCTTGAACTCGAAGAGGTTGAACATGGAGAGGGCCAGGGCGAAAAAGAGGAGGGCCACGGGGATGCCCACCCAGGGCGTCTGGGCGAGGGATCCGAAGGTCTGGCCCGCCTTGGCGGAGACCGCTCCCAGCATGGCGTACAAGAGGGCGAGCCCCAGAACGAAGGCGAGAGACAGGAGGAATCCGTGGGCCCGGCCTTTCCCCTCCGATCGGGAGCCGATGTACGCGACGGTGATGGGGATCACCGGGTACACGCAGGGCGTGAGGCTCGAGAGGACCCCGAAGAGGAAGGCCAGGAGCAGGGCGAAGGGGACGTTTTCCCTGGCGGCCTGGCCGAAGCGGTCCTGAAAGGACCCTCCCTGGGGCGCCTCCGGTTGCGGGACGGCCTCCGGAGGGGAAGCCGGCTCCACGGCCGGCTCCACGACGGGCGGGGTAGGCGCCGGCGTTTCGGGGGCAGGTCCGGCCGGAGCGGGGGGGGCAAGGATCACGGGAGCCTCGATGGACACGGCGCTTCGGGCGGGGAGGAAGCAGATCTTCTCCCCGTAATCCTGGCAGGCCTGCCACTTGAGCAGAAGGGTGCCTCGAATGGGTCCGGCCTCCCCGGCGGGAACGGTCAGCGGAACACGAATGGAGGCGCGGCCCCTCAGGACCGCGATTCCCTCTTCCACCTCCCCCGCCGGATAGGCGGGGGTTCCCAGGAGGCGCGCCACGGGGCCCTCCGCCTCCACACGAAGCTCCTTCCCCGCAAAGAGGTGGTATCCGGTGGGGATCTCCACGGTGAGCGTGAGCGTGGCCTCTCCCGGTGACCGCACCGGCGTGGGAGAGAGGGACGTGGACAACTTGAGCTCGGGAGGCGCGGGCTCCCCCTCCTGGGGGCCGACGGCCGCCAGGGCGGGAAGCGTCGAGGCGATCGCGAAGGCGAAGGCGAGAAAGCGGGCATTCCAGCGGGTCATGCGGTGTCTCCGGAAGTGGCCTCCAGGGCATGCTCCTGCAGAAGTCCCAGGAGGCGGTCAGTGAGGACGCCGGGGGTTCCGGCTCCGATGGTCCGCCCATCAACCTCCACCAGCGGCACGACCTCTTTCAAGGTGGACGCCAGAAAGGCCTCCCGGGCCTCGATGAGCTCCTCGACCCGGACCGGGCGCTCCTCGCAGGGAATCCCGGCCTTCGGCGCAAGGTCCAACAAGATGGAACGCGTGACGCCGTCCAGAATGCCAGACGGGAGATCCGGCGTGACCAGGACCTTCCCCAGAACCAAGAAGACGTTGCTGCTCGACCCTTCGGCCAGGAATCCCGAGGGATTCAGCAGGAGGGCCTCGAAGGCGCCCTCGGCCTCGGCTTCGCGCCGGGCGAGGTGGAGCTCCGGGTTCCCCGCAAACTTCACCGCCGGTATGAAGCCTCCCGGGTTCCACCGGGGCCGGCGCGAGATCACGCCTCGGACCCCACGCTCGTAGTACGCGGCCACGTAAGGAGGCAGGGGTCCGGCCAGGGCCGTCCAGAAAGGCGGCCCTCCCGGCGCGGCGTACCCACCCGGCACCCTGGCCCCGGGGCTGACCGTCACGCGAAGGTAGGATTCCTCGGGGGCCCGGAGGGCCGCCAGGTCGACCAAGGTTCTCGCAAGGTCTTCCAGGGGAAGGACGGGGAACCCCATGCGCCGGGCCCCGCGATCCAGCCGCTCGAGATGAAGGCGAAGCGCGAAGGGCTTGGCGTGGTAGGTCCTCAGGGTTTCGTACAGAGCGGCTCCGTAAAGATAGCCGTGGTCCAGGGCCGAAAGGCGACAATCCTCGGCCGGAACCGGACCTTTTTCGCCGCTGGCCCACGCCCACCATCCAACCGCCACGCCCACCTCCAGGGGGTTGAAGTATACCAAGAGCGCGGGGGAGTCGGAGCGGGCGGGCGATCCGGCCTGGTGCCCTCGACCTTATCGGGGCTCGGAGCGAATGCCCAGCCTCCGCATCTTCTCAAAAAGGCCCTGGCGGGAGATGCCCAACCTTCGGGCCGCCTCCGACGGACTCCCCCCGCTGGCGTCGAGGGCCGCCCGGATGGCCGCCGATTCGGCCCGGCGCAGGGCGTGGGCCAGGCTGAGCCCGTCCCCGGCGACGGGCGTGCCCTCCTCGGAGAGGCGGGCGGGCAGGTGGCGCGTCCGGATCCTATCCTCCCCCTGGGAGGCAACGAGGAGCGCCCGGGCCACGTTCTGGAGCTCCCGGACGTTTCCGGGCCAGCGGTATGCCTCCAGGCGGGACAGGACCTCCGGATCCACCGGTGGGCGCGGGACCCGTTCGGCGTCCGCCGCGCGCGTCAGGAAGTGCTCGAACAGGAGGGCCACGTCCTCCGGACGGCGCCGCAAGGGGGGGATCTCCACGCGGATCACGTTGAGTCGGTGGAGGAGGTCCGCCCGGAAGGCGCCCCGAGCGACGGCCTCCTCCAGGTCCCGATTGGTGGCGGCCACGATGCGGGCGTTGCTGTGGCGGGGGCGCACTTCGCCCACCGGAAGGAAGGACCCGTCCTGCAGGAACCGCAAGAGGGAGGCCTGGACCTCCGCGGGAAGCTCCCCCACCTCGTCCAGAAACAGCGTGCTGTCCCGCGCTGCCTCCACCAGACCGCTCTGGTCCCGGTCGGCCCCCGTGAAAGCGCCCTTTCGGTGCCCAAAGAGAAGGCTGGCCGCCAGGGTGGGGCTGAGGTTGGCGCAGTTCGCGGGCACCCACGCCTTTCGTCCCCTGGGCGAGGCGACGTGGAGCGCCTGAGCGAAGATCTCCTTTCCCGTGCCCGGCTCGCCGGTCAGCAGGACGGGAAACGAGAAGGGCGCCGCCCGCGCCAGCAGGTCCAGCGCAGGGGCCATGGCCGGCGACCGCGTCAGGAGGAGGCCCTCGAAGGCCTTTGGAAAGACCGGTGGCGCGCCGTGGGGCGCCGGTCTCCTCACTGGGAGCAACCTCAGCCAGAGGCGGAGTAGCGTCTCCGTTTCCGCGGGCATGTACCTCCCGGGGCGTGATGCGCATCCCACCCAGCGCCCCGAAGGGTCCTGGGCGCCCACCACCGTGGTCCCGTCCTCCTGAACCGGTCCCGTCCGCCCGCGAGCGGCGAGCAGGGCCCGGCGACCGTCCGGATCGGGGTCCCCGGCGAAGCTTGGCATCTCCCCGGGGCACCCGAGGCACACGGGGCCTCCAAGGTACCCAGCCAGCCGCTCCAGAGCGCCCTCCTCGCCGGACTCGGCCGATGCGAGGAGAGCCAGTTCGGAAACGGGCGGTTCCTCCGGGGCGGGAGGGCGGTTCAGAGGGGGGTCCAGGAGGGAGAACAGGTCCCGTTCGGGTCCGCGGATGCGGTTCCTCTCGAGGTAGCTACGAAGCCTTTCCCGCGTCTCCGGATCCAACCGCGGCAGGGTTCCGGCCCTGGCCATGGCCATCAGGACGCGGCAGGAAAGGTGATCGGATCCCGAGGCCCGGGCCTCCGCCCAGGCGCACTCCAGGTCCCCCTTCGCGCCGGTTCCGGGGCCTGCCGAAAGGAGGTGCCAGAAAGCCCGCCCACAGGACGTGGCGGTTTTCAGAAGGGCCAGGGCCTTCTTCCGCTCGGAGGAGGTGAAGGTCCCGATGCCCCTCCTTGCGGCCGCGGAGCGCACGGCGGCTTCCATGATCCGGTCGTCGGCCTCCAGATCGGGCCATGGCGTTTCTCGAAGGCGATCCACGATGTGGCGAAGCCGCCCCTCCTGCCCCGTGAGAAGGAGCAAGTCTCCGAGGACAACGAGCAGGTCGTGGAGAACCTCGGGCTCCGAGACCTTGTCCAGCTGGCTCAAACCCCTTTCCGCCGCCTCCAAGGCCTCGGGGTAGCGTCCCAGGTGTTGCAGGGCCAGGGTGCACCAGAAGGCGTCCAGGGAAGCCGCCACAACGTTCCGCGCCGCGAGGTCCTCCTGCAGCGCCCCCTGGAAGATCGTCAAGGCTTCCAGAGGATGGCCCTCCTCCAGGCGGCATATGGCGCCGTTGAAGCGGGCGTAGGCGGTGAGGACCTTCAATCCGAGGGCCCGCCCTCCGTCGGCGGCCCGCTCGTAAGCGGCGGCCGCCTCGGCCTGCCTTTGGAGCCGCCGAAGAGCATTGCCCAGATCGCACAGGGCAGAAGCCTCATGGGCCCGGAAGCCGACCGAGGCGGCTGTTTCCAGGGCCCGCTCGAAATGGGTTCGGGCGCCCTCCACGTCGCCGAGCTTCTGCTTCAACAGGCCCCACCTGTGGTTCAGGAGGAAGCGGATCGCCGGAGGAGGGCTCTCCCCGGCGGCCTCCTCGGCGCGGTGCAAGAAATCCAGGGCGCCGTCCGCATCCGAAGCAAAGAGGCGGACGGTGGCCAGGACGCAGAGCGTGGTCGCCCGGAGATCGGGATCCGACGCCTCCTTCGCCAGTCGAAGCAGGACCGACTCGGCCTTTTCACGGTCCCCCCGAAGCCACAGGACCTGCCCCTCCAGGTTCGCTAAAGCGGGAAGCAGCTCACGCGGAAGGTCCGCATCCTTTTTCGCGGCCTCCACGGCCTTGGCAAGCCCCTGGAAATCTTGAAGCCGCTCCAGGGCCCGCGCCCTCCAGTATGGGACTCCCAGCCGGGCGCGTTCGGGCCGCTTCATCTCCTCCCAGCGCTCCAGAGCCTGCGACGGCTGGCCTGCCATGAGGAGGGCCACGCCCTGCCAGAACC
Organism: Acidobacteriota bacterium; assembly: GCA_040752915.1. Lineage (NCBI taxonomy): Bacteria > Pseudomonadati > Acidobacteriota > Acidobacteriota bacterium. The sequence continues at coordinate 2,248 of JBFMHB010000098.1, read as the reverse complement.
GCGCGACCTCCGGCTCCCCCCTGTGGTCCCACCGCCGCGCCCGACCCAGGAGGGCGGGCAGGGCCCCCGCCCGGAGGAGGTCCGCCTCCGACTGACCGGCCGTTCTCGGTTGATCCGTCGAGCCAAGGCCTCCCCAAACGGGCAGGGCGGGATGCTCAGGAAGGAAGTCGAGGGGGGGGACGAGAGGCTCTCCGCACCGGGGTGCCGGAAATCCGGCCCGACCCAGGACGCGGAGCAGGTCGTCGGGAGATGGGCCCAGACAGGCGGAGGCGTGGCGCACGTACCACTCTTCGCCCGTCGGCGTGAGCCAGAGAAAGCGGATGCCCTCCGTCCTTCCGGCGGGCCGCCCTTCCGTCGGGTGGAGGACGACCACGGCGCGCGCCGCCGATCGCGCGGCCGATTCCAGGGCCTTCTGGCTTTGCGAATCCAGCACCTCGCCCGCCAGAATCCAACCCCCGCCGGACTCCTCCGCCAAGACCCTCGCGAGGGACTCGGTGAGTCCTTTCGGACCGTCTCGCAAGGCGCTCCGCATCCATTCCCGGGCCCCCTCCAGGGAGCCGATCCGGGATACCAGAAGGGGCTCGAGCCCCGCAAAGGCATAAGGCGCCACGCCTTCCAGCAGGACAGGGGTCAGCGTCCTCCCCTCCCCTTCTGGATCGAGCGCGGCCTGGATGGCCCCCATACGGTCCACCCCACTTTCGGCGCGGTAGACCCGGAACCCGGGGAGACGAAGATCGGCCGCCGGCCTCCAGACCACACCCACCCCCCACCTTCCCGGCGGCAGGGCCTCTGGTCCCAGGGCCGCGGCCATTTCCACGAGATCCAGAAGAAGGCCCCTGCAGGAGGCGGCGAGGCCCTCCTCCGGCCGCGACCGCTCCAGCCACTCGCGCCAGCGCCCATAGAGCCGCAGGCGGCGGGGGAGACCCGCCCCTCTGCCGGTGGGGCCGGGCGCCCGCCCGGCGAGGAGCCGACGGATGAGGGCGGCATGGCCTTCCGCCGGTGGGTCCATGGATTCCTGCCTCGGCTCCGCCGCCCACCGGGGCAGCCCGTCCTCCCCCAGAGCCCAGCCCTCGGGCCAAGGCGTCCAGGGCCATCCCTGGGCCTCGAGAAAGGCCAGCGACGAGAACAGGCCGATGGAAAAGCGCAGAATGGGGACTTCGCCGGACAGGTTCAGCACGGACCTCTGCGGGCCCCGGGCGGACCCTGGGCGGTCCAAAGCGGGGTGCAACAAGCACTCGGGAGGGTTCCCCCCGCCCGCTCCCCGCGACCCGTTTCGAGGCACCCTGGTCCTCACGCCTCCCCCTCGTGCGGCACCGATCTCCGAATGGACCGTTTCTGGGTACCATAAAACCGAGCGGTGCTCAAGGCCGGCCGCCGCGGCGCCGGCGTTCGCCTTGCGCCGAATCCGACCCCCGGAGTAAGATGCGCCCGGGGAGGAATCGCGGTTGGAATTCAACCGAAAGGACCTTCAGAACGAGCTCATTTCTCTCCGAGCCTCCCTGTACGACGTCAACACCCGTCTCCCCGCCTACGGCGCCTGCTTCGAGACGCTCAAACAGATGACCGAGGACCGCTATCTCGGAGTGGTGTTGCTGCAGGTCTCGGACCTGGAGCGGCTCGAGTCGGTCTTCGGGTTCGACCGGTACGAAGGCATACTCCGCCGCGCGGCCTTTCACATCCAGGACGTGAACAACCGCGAATTCGGGGGCCAGCTCCTGGTCACCCAGCGGGGTATCTTCGATGACCAGTTCTGCGTCTTTGCCCCCTATTCCCTCCTGTCCACGGGCGCCCTGCTGGCCCTGGAGCGCATCGCGAGGAGGATCTACGGAGCCCTCGAGGACGAACTGGCCCTTCACGAGGTCCCGGGGCTGTCTCTCCACCTCGGCTATTCCATGCTCCACTACAACCCCTTTCTCCGATTCGAAAGGCTCGTCCACCGGGTCATCGAGGAGACGGCCGCCCTCGCCCAACGCCAGGAGGAGACGGAACTGGTCCTCCACGAGCTGGAGCTCCGGCAAATTCTGACGCGGCAGGCCATCCACTCGGTCTTTCAGCCGATCGTCCACCTCGAGTCCGGAGAGATCCTTGGGTACGAGGCGCTCGCCCGGGGGCCGGCCGGAACCCCTTACGAATGGCCTGAGGCGCTCTTCACCTTCGCGCGCCAGTCGCGCCTGAGCCGCCAGCTGGACCACCAGTGCAAGATGGCCGCCCTGGAGGCGGCGAGGAATCGGCCCGAAGGAAAGAAACT
>JBFMHB010000097.1 GCA_040752915.1 Acidobacteriota bacterium | reverse complement strand
AGGCGCATGCCGCCGGCGAGGTCCGGCACCGTGTGGATGCCCACCGTGGCGTCCTCGGGCGGGTAGGGGTAGACGAGCCTCCGGGGCAGGAGGTGGAGGTTCCGGGCGACGCGGACGTACATGCCCTTCCGGTAGTGGATGCGGTAGGCCGCGGCGTCCTCGTCGATGCCCGCCAGGGCGGCGATCCGCCCCGACTCCAGTCCGGCGCAGTTCACCACGACGCGGGCCAGGACCGAGGATTCGCCCCCGCCCGGCTCGCGCGCGGTGACGCGCCACCCCTCGGCGGTCCGATCCAGGCCGATCACCTCCGTCCCGAAGACGGGAAGGGCTCCCCGATCCTTGGCGGCGGCCAGGAAGTGGCGCATGAGGGCGTGGGAGTCCACGATGCCGGAGGTGGGGCAGAAGAGGGCGGCGCGGCCGCCCACGCGCGGCTCCAGAGCCTTCATCTCCCGCCCGTCCACGATGCGGACGCCCTCGGCCCCGTTGCCCAGGGCCGTCCGAAGGAGGGAGGGAAGCCCCGCTTCCTGCTCGGCGGTCCAGGCCACGATGAGCTTTCCGCAGTTGGAGTGGGGGATGGCGTGGGCGCGGCACAGGTCGTACATCCTCCGGTTTCCCTCCAGGCACAGGCGCCCCTTGAGGGAGTCGGGGGGGTAGTAGATGCTCGCGTGGATGACTTCGCTGGAGCGGCTGGAGGTCTCCCGTCCGAAGGTCTCGCGGCGCTCCAGGATCAGGACCGTCCGGTCCTCCCGGGCCGCGTGGGCGGCCACCGAGAGGCCCACGACGCCCGCGCCGATCACCACCACGTCCACCCGGTCCATGGGCCCCTCCACGAGAGGTCCATTATAGCCTCGCCGTCCGCTCCCGAGGCGGGAAGAGACGGAGGGCCAACGCCGTTAGAGCCTCCTGAACGGACGGACTCCATGAAGCCCTGTGCGATCTGGCTCGCGCTGTGGACCTTGGTGGCGGGAGGGTGCGCCATGACGGCGGCGGAAGGGAACAAGACGTCCCGGCCTCCCCGGCCGGCCGCGGTGCGGGTGATGGTCCTTGACGAGCAAGGGGCCCTCTCCGGGCCCGTGGAGTCGCCGCGGGTGGTGAAGTCCGACGCCGAGTGGCGGGCCCTTCTCACGCCGGAGCAGTTCGCCATCGCCCGGGGGAAGGGGACCGAGAGGGCCTTCTGCGGCCTCTACAACGCCAGGAAGGAGCCCGGCCTCTACCTCTGCGTCTGCTGCGGACTGCCCCTCTTCGCCTCGGACGCCAAGTTCGATTCGGGCACGGGGTGGCCGAGCTTCTTCCGTCCCGTCCACGAGGGCAACGTGGTCACGGAACCCGACGCCTCCTTCGGGATGGTGCGCACCGAGATCCTCTGCGCCCGGTGCGACGCCCACCTGGGCCACGTCTTTCCCGACGGGCCTCCTCCCACGGGCCTGCGCTACTGCCTCAACTCCGCCTCCCTCGTCTTCCGGCCCCGGTGACCTCCCCTCCCGCCCGCCTGGACGGGCCGAGGGGCGACGGAGGGGCCTCGACTCCCCCGGCCGGCCCGCTAAGTAAGTGAATAATCACATGAAACGGAGCAGGGGGGATCACCTCTACCTTCAATAAAAGAAGGGGCTTGCATTTTAGAAAAAGCCGTGGAAGACTTGGGTTGTGAATGGGCACCTACTGAACCCGCAGCCCTGACGTGCAGGTCCCCCTCCCCGGGGGCGACCCCCAGGTACGGTCTGAATAAGGAGGTCTGAAGATGCGAAGAAGGATCGAAAAAGTCGCGGTCCTCGGAGCGGGGATCATGGGCTCCGGCATCGCCGCCCACCTGGCGAACGCCGGAATCCCCTCCCTCATGCTGGACATCGTCCCGCCGGACCTGGGCCCGGACGACCAGAAGGCCGGCCTGACCAAGGAAGACAAGCGCTTCCGGAACAAGTTCGGCCTCAAGGGCCTGGAAGCCATCCAGAAGAGCAAGCCGGCCCTCATCTACCACAAGAAATTCATGAGCCTCATCGAGGTGGGCAACTTCGAGGACGACCTGAATCGCCTGAGCGAGTGCGACTGGGTCATCGAGGTGGTGGTGGAGCGCCTCGACATCAAGCAGCAGCTCTTCGAGAAGGTGGAGAAGGCCATCCGCCCCGGAACCATCGTCTCCTCGAACACCTCGGGCCTTCCCATCAAGAAGATGGTGGAGGGGCGCGGAGCGGACTTCAAGAAGAACTTCCTCGTCACGCACTTTTTCAATCCGGTGCGCTACATGCACCTGCTGGAGCTCGTGGCGGGAGAGGAGACCGACCCCGAGGTCGTGAAGCTCATCGCCGACTTCGGCACCTTCCGCCTGGGCAAGGGCATCGTCTACGGGAAGGACACGCCGAACTTCGTGGGCAACCGCATCGGCGTCTTCGGCATGATGGCGACCCTCCACGCCACGCTGGACATGGGCTACCGCTTCGACGAGGTGGACGCCATCACGGGGTCGGCCCTGGGGCGCCCCAAGAGCGCCTCCTTCGGGACGGCGGACCTGGTGGGGCTGGACACCTTCATCCACGTGGTCAACACCCTCAAGGAGGGGTGCCCCGACGACGAGGCCAAGTGGGCCTTCGAGATCCCCGAGCTCCTTTCGGGCATGGTGGCCAAGGGCATCCTGGGCCGCAAGTCCAAGGCCGGCTTCTTCAAGGTCGAAAAGAAGGACATGGGCAAAAAGGAGATCCTCGTCCTCGACCCCAAGACCCTGGAGTACGTGCCCCAGGAGAAGCCGGACATCCCGTCCCTTAAAAAGGTCAAGGGCGTCCACGACCCCGGCCAGCGCATCAAGACGGTGGTCTTCGCCGACGACCGCGCGGGCGCCTTCGCCTGGCGCATCGTGAAGGACACCCTGGCCTATTCGGCCAACCGGATGGGCGAAATCGCGGACACCATCGTGGACATCGACACGGCCATCAAGTGGGGCTTCAACTGGGAGCTCGGGCCCTTCGAGACGTGGGACGCGCTGGGCGTGGCCGACACGGTCAAGAAGATGGAGGCCGACGGCGTCAAGGTGGCTCCCTGGGTCCACGAGATGCTCCAGGCCGGCTGCCCCTCCTTCTACCGGGACGGCGCCAAGAGCCGTGAGTACTACGACCTGAGGAAGAAAGCCTACGTCGCCATCCCCAAGCCCGACTCCTTCCTCATCCTGAGCGACATCAAGCGGCAGAAGGCCCCGGTGTACGAGAGCATGGGCGCCTCCCTCGTGGATATCGGGGACGGCATCGCCTGCGTGGAGTTCCACTCGGCCACCCAGCCCGCCATGAACCCCGTGGACGACTCGATCATCGAGGTGATGCTCAAGGGCATCGAGATCGCGGAGAGGGACTTCCGCGGCCTCGTCGTGCACCACCAGGCGGCCCAGTTCTGCGCCGGCGCCAACATCGCCATGCTGCTGGAGGCCTCCAAGGCCAAGATGTGGGACGCCATCGAGAAGATGGTCCGCGACTTCCAGGCCATGACCCTCGGGCTCCGCCGGTGCAAGGTGCCCACGGTCACGGCTCCCTTCGGGTTCACCTTCGGGGGCGGCGCCGAGATCACCATGGGCGGCGACCGGGTCTGCGCCCACGCCGAGACTTACATGGGCCTCATCGAGGTCGGCGTCGGCCTCCTCCCCGCCGGAGGCGGGCACCTCTTCATGCTGGAGCGCGTGCTGGCCGGCGTGGATCAGCCCATCCTCTCCAACCTCCCCTTCGTCCAGAAGGCCTTCGAGACCATCGCCATGGCGAAGGTCTCCACCTCCGCCGAGGAGGCGCGGTCCCTGAAGTTCCTCCGACCCTTCGACAAGGTGGAGCTGTCCCGGGAACAGCAGCTGTACACGGCCAAGAGGATGGCCATCGCCATGGCCGAGGAGGGCTACGTGCCTCCGCTTCCCATGTCCTTCAACCTGCCGGGGCGCGACGGCATCGCCACCTTCAAGATGATCCTCCACAACATGAAGCACACCCACTGGGTGACGGCTCACGACACCAAGATCGCCGGCCACATCGCCAAGATCCTGTGCGGGGGCGATACGACCATCAACAACCCCGTCAGCGAACAGACGATCCTCGACCTCGAGAGGGAGGCCTTCGTGTCCCTGTGCGGGGAGGAAAAGAGCCAGGCCCGGATCCAGCACATGCTGGAGAGGGGCAAGCCCCTCCGCAACTAGCGGGTGGTGTTCGGAAGGTCGGGAGAACTCTTTTGGAAGAAGCCGGAACCCCGGTGAACCATAGGAGCCAGAGATGAGAAACGCAGTGATCGTGAGCCTCGCCAGGTCGCCCATCGGCCGCGCGAAGAAGGGGAGCCTGAAGGACACCCGGCCCGAGGAAATCGCGGCGCCGGTCCTCAAGGAACTCTTGAAGCGGACCAAGGGCCTCGAACCCGACATGGTGGACGACGTGATCCTGGGCTGCGCCATGCCCGAGGGCGAACAGGGCATGAACATCGCCCGCGTGGTGGCCCTCATGGCGGACGTCCCCGACTCGGTCCCCGCCATGACCATCAACCGATTCTGCTCCTCGGGCAGCATGTCCATCGCCATGGCGGCCGACATGATCCGCGCGGGCAGCGCGGAGATCATCCTCGCGGGCGGTGTGGAATCCATGTCCATGGTTCCCATGGGCGGCAACAAGCTGACCGCGGACCCCGCGGCCCTGGCCTTCAACCCGGACATCTACGCGGGCATGGGGACCACGGCGGAGATCGTGGCCCGCAAGTTCGAGATCACGAGGGAGGAGCAGGACCAGTTCGCCTTCGAGTCCCACAAGAAGGCGGTGGCGGCCATCGCGGCGGGCAAGTTCAAGGAGGAGATCGTCCCCCTGAAGGTCCGCACGATGGACGACGGCGTGTGGAAGGAGTTCGTGGTGGACACGGACGAGGGTCCGCGCGCCGACACGACCCTCGAGGGCCTGGCCAAGCTGAAACCCGCCTTCGACCCCATCGGCACCGTGACGGCGGGGAACTCCTCCCAGATCAACGACGGCGCGGGCATGGTGGTGGTCATGAGCGAGGACAAGGCCGACGAACTCGGCCTCAAGCCCATCGCCTTCGTGCGCGAGTGGGTGGTGGCGGGCGTGCCGCCCGAGATCATGGGCATCGGCCCCGCCAAGGCCGTTCCCAAGCTCCTGAAAAAGGCCAAGCTCACCTTCGACGACATCGACCTCTTCGAGCTGAACGAGGCCTTCGCCAGCCAGTCCGTTTACTGCCTGAAGGCCCTGAGCGCCCTGGGCCTGGATCCCGCCAAGGTCAACGTGAACGGCGGCGCCATCGCCACGGGCCACCCGCTGGGCGCCACGGGCGCCGTGCTCACCTGCAAGATCCTCGGCGAGTTGAAGCGTCGCAACGCCAAGCGCGGCGTGGTCACCATGTGCATCGGCGGCGGGATGGGCTTCGCCTACATCCTCGAGAGGCCCTGACCGGGCGGAGGGCGCGGATTTCCCATCGGACGGGGGCGGTCCAGGAGAGAGCCGCCCGCCCCCGTCCGATCCCGCAGTGGAACATCGGATCGGTAGATGTCATCCCCATTCCTGGATGCGCGGGCCGTCGGCCCGCGTTTTTTTCTCCCGGGGCGGAAAGGGAGACGGGATGGAGGAATCCGGGTCTGGGGCGCGGGAGACGCGGATCAGGGCGTGGAGGGACCCGGGGCGGGCGGAGCGTTGGAGGGCGGTTCGGCCGGCGGAGGCTCCTCGGGAAGGTGGCCCAACAGGGCCATGCGCTCGCGCCGGGCTTCCTCGCGAAGGGCCCTCAGGGACTCCAAGGCGCGGGTCAGGGCGGGCCGCTCCCCGGGCGGGGCCTGACGGAGCGTCTCCTTCAAGCTCCGCATCTGAGTCAGGAGGGCCACCTCTCGGTCCGTCAGGCCGCCCCGGACCGTCGCGCAGGCGGATGGAGCGATGAGGCGGAGCACCCGCAGGGCGTGGCGGGTCGGGGCGCTGGGGTCCACGGTCAGTCCTGTCGGCCGATGGCCACCATCCGCTCGATGGGGAGCCGGGCGCGGGAGGCCACTTCTTCAGGGACCTTTACCTCGAAGACGAGGTCTTCCAGGGAGGTCAGGAGCTTCTCGAGAGTGATGCGCTTCATGTACTTGCATTCCATCTCGTCGCTCACGGGAAAGAAGGCCTTGCCGGGGGCCTCCTTCCTCATCCGGTGGAGGATGCCCGTCTCGGTGGCCACGACGAATTCCCGCTTGGGGGACCGCACCACGTGTTCGACCATCCCCTCCGTGGAGAAGATGTGGGCGTCCCGTTCGGCCAGGTCCCGGTCCTTCAGGTAGACCATGCAGGAGGTGACGCACCCGCACTCCGGGTGGATCAGGAAGTCCGAGCCGGGATGGGCCTTCCGGGCCCTCTCCACGTCCTCCGGCCGCACCGCCGCGTGCACATGGCACTCGCCGGCCCAGAGATGGAGGTTCTTCCTCCCGGTCACTCGGGAGACGTACGCCCCCAGGAACATGTCGGGCCCGAAGAGGATCTCCCGGTCGGCGGGGATGCTCTGCACCACCTTCACGGCGTTGGAGGACGTGCAGCAATAGTCGCTGAGCGCCTTGACCGCCGCGGAGGTGTTGACGTAGGTGACGACCACCGCTTCGGGGTAGCGTCGCTTCCAGGAGGCCAGCTGGGCGGCCGTCAACGTGTCCGACAGGGAGCACCCGGCTTCGAGGTCAGGGATGAGGACCGTCTTGTCCGGGCAAAGGATGCTGGCCGTCTCGGCCATGAAGTGGACGCCGCAGAAAACGATGACCTCCGCCTCCGTCTGGGACGCCTGCCGGGACAGTCCCAGGGAATCTCCCACGAAATCGGCCACGTCCTGGATGGGGCCGATCTGGTAGTTGTGGGCGAGGATGACGGCCTTGCGGCGCCGGGCCCAGTCGCGGATCTTTTCCTGAAGGGCGGTCTCGACGGCGACGGTCATTGCTCTGTCCTCCGTGGCCAATATAACGCGGGAGGGGCGCGGCCGAGTCCCGCGGGGGAGAGGAGGGGATACAACGCATCGGGGAGGGCCGATGGGCCCTCCCCGACGTCGTGGGTTTCGGGGTCTCGGTTAGTTCGTGCCCAGCGTGCTCAGTACGCGGGCGAGGCGGGACTTGTAGCGGGCGGCGGTGTTCGCGTGGATGACGCCCTTCTTCCGGGTTCGGTCGATCAGGGCGTACACGCCGGGAAGGGAGCCCAGGGCATCCTCGCGGCGCTTTTCCGCCACCAGGCTGCGGAACTTCTTGATGGCCGTGCGCATCTCGCTCATGGCCACCCGGTTCCGAAGCCGGCGCTTCTCGTTCTGCCTCATTCTCTTGATCGCGGATACATGGTTCGCCACAAGGTCCTCCGACTACATAAGGCTGGAATCATACAGGGATACGAAGGCGGTGTCAAGCACGCGACTTGCCTCAGCTAATTTCTTTCCGAAATGGATTCGTTGCCTCACCTAAGAATCTTGCCGAAAGGAAGTAAACAAGTGGAGGGGCGCCGCCCCCGAAAGGAGGGGTGCTCCAGGATGAGGCTG
>JBFMHB010000096.1 GCA_040752915.1 Acidobacteriota bacterium | reverse complement strand
AAGGGACGAGCCGTGTCCGTCCCCGGACCATAGACCCTCCGGGCGTTGTAGAGGGAATCGCGCTCGACGGGAATCCGGCCGGCCCGTCGGATCAGGTGGAGGAGGGCCTCCAGGGTGAGTCCCCTGGGGGTCGTGGCTCCCGCGTCATGGGTGATGCGCTCCTCCACGACGGTTCCGTCCACGTCGTCGGCCCCGAACCACAGCGCGGTCTGGGCGATCTTGAGACCCACCATGACCCAGTAGACCTTGAGGTGGTCGACGTTGTCGAGGAGAAGCCTGGAAACGGCCAAAGTCCTCAGATTGTCCACTCCCGTGACCTCGGGAAGGTGAGCGTAGGGAGTGTTCTCCTTGTTGAACTGGAGGGGGATGAAGGCCATGAAACCGCCCGTCTCGTCCTGGAGGTCCCTCAGACGGAGGAGGTGGTCCACCCGGTCCTCCACCGTTTCCAGGTGGCCGTACAGCATGGTGCAATTGGTGCGGATGCCCATGCGGTGGGCCGTTCGTGCCAGCTCCAGCCAGCGCGCCCCGGAAATCTTGTTGGGGCAGATACGGCGACGCAGGTCCTCCCCGAGGATCTCGGCCCCCCCTCCCGGCAGGGAGTCGAGGCCGGCCTCCCGGAGCGCGCCGAGAATTTCCTCGGGCGATTTCCTTTCCCGGCGGGCGTAGTAGTCCACTTCCACAAGAGTCAGGGCCTTCAGGTGGACGGAGGGGTTCAGGGCCTTGAGGGCCCTCAGCATCTCGAGGACGTCCGCGAAGGAGAAACCCGGATCGAGCCCGCCCACGATGTGCAGCTCTTCCCAGCGCTCCCCTTCGGGGGGAACGGCCCGGGCGAGGATCTCCTCCAGGGTCATCCGGTGGCCGCCCTCCTGTCCCGGCTTCCTGGCGAAGGCGCAAAAGCTGCAGCCCGAGATGCAGATGTTGGTGTGGTTGATGTGGCGGTTCACGTTGAAGTAGGCCCGGTTCCCGTTCTTGGCCTCCCGGACCCGGTTGGCCAGGGCGCCGAGGGCGAGAAGGTCCGTGGAGCGGAAGAGGATCGCGCCGTCCTCGAAGGAGAGGCGCTCCCCGGCCTCCACCTTGTCCAGGATGGGAAACAGCGCCGGGTCTTTCACCCGGTCGCGTCGGAGCGGCTCGGATTCCCCGGATGCACGGGTATCCCAGGTCTTTCCTTCCATCTGCGCTCTATCCCGCGTACTCCACGGCGCGCATCTCCCGGATGAGGGTGACCCGGATGCGGCCCGGGAAGTCCATTTCCTCCTGGATTTTCTTGGTCATCTCGGAGGTCAGGAAGGGAAGCCGGTCATCCCGGACCTGGTCGGTCTTCACGATGACGCGCACCTCCCGGCCCGCCTGAATGGCGAAGGACTGTTCGACGCCCTCGAAGGAGTTCACGATGGCCTCGAGGGTCTCGATGCGCCGCAGGTAGTCCGTGAGGGAAGCCCGGCGCGCGCCCGGCCGGGATCCCGAAATGGCGTCGCAGACGGCCACGAGGATGGAAATGGGGTGGATCACCTCCACGTCCTCGTGGTGGCTCTCGATGGCGTTGACCACCACCTCGTGCTCCCCGTACTGCCGCCCCGCTTCACCCCCCAGTTCGGGGTGCGTGCCTTCCCGCTCCACGTCGATGGCCTTGCCGATGTCATGGAGGAGCCCGGCCCGGCGGGCCAGGTCCACGTCGAGGCCCAGCTCCGCCGCCATGTTGCCGCAGAGTTCGGCCACTTCGATCGAGTGGTTGAGGACGTTCTGGCCGTAGGAGGTCCGGTACTTGAGCTTGCCCACGAGCTTGACGATTTCGGGGTGGGCCTGCTCGAGGCCGAGGGTCTTGAACGCCTCCTCGCCCGCGATCACGATCTCGCGCTGGACCTTCTTCTTGACCTTGGCCACCACCTCCTGGATCTTCCGCGGATGGATCTTCCCCGCCTGGATGAGACGCTCCAGGGACTGGCGCGCCACCTCGCGGGAAATGGGGTTGAATCCCGAGATGACGACGGTGTTGGGATCGTCGTTGTTGATGAGGAGCTGCATCCCCGTCTGCTCCTCGAAAAACTTGATGTTCCGGCCCTCGTGGCCGATGAGGCGCCCCTTGATGTTCTCGTCCTGGAGGCGGTATTGGGTCGTGGTCCGCTCCACGACCTGGTCCGCGGCGACGCGCTCGATGGCCAGGGTGATGATCTTCTGCGCCTCCATCTCCGCCGTTCGCTGGGCGTCCTCCTTGATCTGGCGGATCAAGGCGGCCGCCTCGTGCTCGGCCTCGCTCTTGTAGTTCGAGACGAGCTGGCGCTTGGCCTCCTCCGCCGAGAGCCCGGCCACGCGTTCGATGCGGGCCAGGTATTCGGCGTGGAGTTCGCGGGCCTTTTCTTCCTGGCGGGCCACCTCGTCGAAACCCTCCTGGAGCTTCTTCTCCACCTCGTCGAGTTCCGACCGCCGCTTCGCCAGTTCGCGGTCCACCTGCTGGAGGTGCGCGTCGCGGCGGTTCATGGCCCGTTCGATGTTCTTCACGGCCTCGAAGCGCTTCTGGTAATCGTCCTCCGCGGCCTGGCGCTCCAGTTCGAACTGCTCCCTGGCCCTGGCCAGCTCGAGTTTGCGGAGGTTCTCGGCCTGGACGGCGGCGTCGTCCAGGAGGCGCTGGGCCTCCTCCCGCGCGCGGGTCAGCGCCCTCGCTCCCAGGCGGTTGGAGAGCAGCCAGCCGCCGATGATCCCCAGGGTCAATCCCAGGAGCCCGGTCAAAAGGGGCAACAGACTATGGGCCGTCATGGCCTTTTCCTCCCTGCGTGAAGGTCAACCGAAGACCTCCGCCCGCACGCCGCAGGACGCTTGAAGGGCGTCGCCGATGGCGAGGAGACGGGTCCGCTCGACGGGGCGCAGGCCCCGGTCGGCGGTTCCCCGGTCGAGCGTGTAGATTTGAACATGATGGGGCCGTATGGCGGCGACGGCGCGGATCCAGGCCACCACCTCCTCCTCCGTGGAGTTGTCCACGGAGCCCGTCACGAACAGGGACTGGAGGATGGCTCGGCCTTCCATGGCCCGCAGGCCGTCGAGGATGTGGGCGAAGGTGACGCCCGGGGCGGGCGCATTGAGTTTGCGGAAGGTCTCCTCGCGCCCCGTGTCGAGCTTGAGGATCGGAAGGTCGAGGGCGAGGAGGGCCCGGCGGATCTCCGGCCGGTGAATGGTGGTGGAGTTGGAGAGGATCGCCGTCCGGCACCTGGGCGCGAGAGCGTCCCTCAGCTCGGTCACGTCGGCGGCGATGGAAGGGAAATCGGGGTGAAGCGTGGCCTCCCCGTTGCCCGAGAAGGTCAGGACATCCGGGGGGGTCCCCCCGGCGGCCAGTTCCAAAAGGCGAGCCCGAAGGGCTTCTCGAACGGCCTCGCGGGTTGGCAGGAACGGCGCGACGGCCCGCCCGTCTCCGGTGAGCAGGCCCGTCCAGGAATACTGGCAGTACCGGCAGTTCAGCGAGCAGGCCTTGATCTCGTCGGGGAGGAGATTGAGCCCCAGAGAGAGGCCGAGGCGCCTGGACCGGACCGGGCCGTACAGGATTCCCTGCTGCAAGGGGATGGGGAGCGGCAATTCCTGATCCACGGAGACGGCCTCCATCGGGGAGGCTCCCGGCCCGCGCCGGGAGCGCCCGCGTCAATCGGCGTGCGACGACAGCCCCTTGACGAAGGGGTTGTGCCGCTTTTCAAAGCCGATCAGCGTGGACGGCCCGTGGCCCGGAAGTACCTCGGTGGCGTTCGGAAGGGTGTAGAGCTCTGTCCGGATGGAGCGCACGAGGGTGTCGTAATCTCCTCCCGGAAGGTCCGTTCGCCCGATGGATTGGGCGAAGAGGGTGTCTCCCACCAGAACGAAGCCGGTCCCCACGAAGCACACGCCGCCCGGCGAATGCCCCGGGGTGTGAACCACCCGGAGGCTGTAATCGCCTACCTGGATGGACTCTCCCGGCTTGAGGAACCCGGAGGGTTCCGGACCCGGATGGGCCCGGAACCCGAACAGGGCCGCGTGACGATCCACGCACCTGAGGAGCTCGAGGTCCCCTTCGTGAATCAGGACCTTGGCTCCGAATCTCTTGGAAAACAAGGCATTGTGAAAGATGTGGTCAAAGTGGCCGTGGGTGTTGAGCACGGCCGCGAGCCGGACGCCGAGTTCGTCGATCCTGGCCGCGATGCCTTCGCTGCCCATGGCCGGGTCCACCAGGACCGCTTCCTTGGACCGGTCGCACACTACGAGGTAGGCGTTGTTCTCAAGGGGTCCCACCTCGAATGTCTCCACCCGGAGCCCTTGGGCCATGGCGATCTCCATCCAGACATCCCAAACGTCCCGAGGCGCTTGCCTATTCGGCCCGCAAGGCCGTCCGGATCCGGACCGCTCCAAGATACCACAAGGACAGCCGTGGAGGGGGAGCCCGCTCCGGGAGGGCGGGAGGGGACGGGGCGGCCTGGTCCCCGGGGACCTGAGGTCCCGAGCGCGGCCCCGCCGGCGTCGAAGGCACCGGTCGGGCCCTTCGGATGACCCCGTCCGGGCCCTAACCCGGCGGCCAGCCGAAGGGTCGCCCGCCCAGAAGGTGAAAGTGGACGTGAAACACCGATTGCCCCGCCGATTCAAGGCAGTTGGCATTGAGGCGGAAGCCCTTGGCGTCGAGACCCCTTTCCCGGGCGATTCGAGAGCAAAGCAAGAGGAGGCGGCCCATCAGCGGGGCGTCGGCGTCCGACAGGTCGTTCAGCGTCTCCAGGTGCTTGCGGGGGATGATGAGGACATGGACGGGGGCCTGGGGGTGAATGTCCTCGAAGGCGAAGAGTTCGTCGTCGGAATAGACCTTCCGGCTCGGGATCTCGCCCGAGGCGATCTTGCAGAAGAGGCAGTCGGACATGGCTTCCCTCCGTGTTTGGCGGTACTATACAGCCAGCGGAACGGCGCACCAAGGGTCCCCAGGGACCCCGGGAGGCGGCCTTGAGCCACGATTGCCAGGACGGCGGTTTTCCCCTGCTTCTCGCTCGGCACTACAAGGAGCGGGCGACGGGGGCCCTCGAGGTGGGCGCCGGAGGGGTTCGCAAGAAAGTCTTTCTCCAAGACGGCCGCGTGGTGTTCGCCGGATCGACCGACCGCAACGACCGGTTGGGGGAAATGCTGATCCGCCGCGGAATCCTGTCCGTTCCCGATTTCTACGCCGCATCCAACTCCGTGACCCCCGGCAAGCGGTTCGGGACGGTCCTGGTGGAGCGGGGTCTCATCACTCCGGAACAGCTCGTGTGGTCGGTCAAGGAGCAGGTCAAGGACATCGTTTTCTCGCTGTTCTCTTTGCCCGACGGAGACTGCGCCTTCATTCAGGGGGAGGATGCCGGGGAGGAGATGATCACCCTCAATCTGAGGACTCCCGAACTCCTCCGCCTCGGGGTCCTGAAAATGGACCACACGGTGCGGCCCCTCCAGGCCTTCCGGGAGACGAACCGCGCCGTCGTGCTCGCGGTGCCCGAGGAGGAGGTCCTGGACGCTTTCGACCTGGGGCAGTCCGAGAGGGCCCTGATCCTCGCGCTTCTCACCCCCAAACCCGTGGCGGACGTGTTTCGCGAAGGCGGCAGGTCCCAGTTCGCCCTCCTGAAGTTCTTGTGGGTCCTTCTCCTCCTCGACATGATCCGTCTGGAGCCGCAGGGCCAGAGCCCCGACGGGGCCTCGGTGGACGTGCCCGAGCTGGACGTCACGCTCGAGGACCTTGCGGACCTCGGCTGAGGGGGCCGGGGCGGCTCTCCGAGGCCTTGACCGCCCTCCGGCCACGGTGTAAGGTATCCCGGCGGAACGGACGTTCCGCTCGGTGGTGAGCGTAGCTCAGCTGGCAGAGCCCCGGACTGTGGCTCCGGTTGTCGCGGGTTCGACCCCCGTCGCTCACCCCATGTGCGCTCGTAGCTCAGTTGGATAGAGCGTCGGCCTCCGGAGCCGAAGGTCGTGGGTTCGAATCCCGCCGAGCGCACCATTCTCGACTCCGCGAAGAATCCGACCAAGAGCCGGCGGGCGATGGATCCCTGGAATCGGGATTCGAAGGGTGGGGACCCCCGTGGTTTTCGAGGCGAAGAGCCAACTGCTTGGCTCCGAGCCGTAGAAAACGAGGGAGGGGCCCCACCCCGGGAATCGTAGGCGGCCTTGAAACGCAGGGGCCTCTGGCCCCGAGGCTTCTAGGCCGCGTAGGTTCGAATCCCGCCGAGCGCACCATTTTTGACTCCGCGAAGAATCCGACCAAGAGCTGGCGGGCGATGGATCCCTGGAATCGGGATTCGAAGGGTGGGGACCCCCGTGGTTTTCGAGGCGAGGAGCCAACTGCTTGGCTCCGAGCCGTAGAAAACGAGGGAGGGGCCCCAGCCCGGGAAGCGTAGGCGGCCTTGAAACGCAGGGGCCTCTGGCCCCGAGGCTTCCAGGCCGCGTAGCTTCGAATCCCGACGAGTCCATCACCATGCAGGGGGGGAAGGCCTCCAGCTCTCCCCCCTTTGCGTATCGCTCCCTCCGGTTGCTCCACGGACGCCTCATCTGAAGAAGGGTTCGCTTCAGCCGGAGGGAATTCGGCTTGGCGCCCTGGTCTTCCTGACTCGCGGGCTCTTGGGCCCACGGGCTCCTGGGCTCCATCACCCAAAGGGTCCTAAGCGCTTCCTCCTGGGCCAAACGGATGACATCGAGCGCCCCAGCGGCCTTCTGCGGCCCGTGCCGGGGTGGAGTACACTACGCGGCGGGCCGGTCTCGCGGGAGGGTCCGGAGAGGGCCTGGAAAGACCGCGCCGCTGTCGAGGGGAGTGCCGATGAGGGATCTTCGCCGCTATGAAGACGTGCTCCAGGCCGTCGGGCAAACGCCCCTGGTGCGCCTGAACCGGATCACGAAGGGCACCCGGGCCGAGGTATGGGCCAAACTCGAATTCCTCAATCCAATGGGGAGCGTGAAGGACCGCATCGCCCGGCACATGATCGAGAAGGCGGAACGGGAGGGGCGTCTGGTCGAAGGGACCCTGATCCTGGAGAATTCCTCGGGCAACACGGCCCTGGGGCTGGCGCTCGTGGCCATCCAGAAGGGGTACCGGCTCAAGGTGGTGGTCCGGGACACGATCAGCCGGGAGAAGTTGGCCCAATTGAGGGCCCTGGGCGTCGACGTCCACTTCGCGGACACCTCCCTTCCCCCCGAACATCCGGACAGTTACAACAACATCGCGTCCAGGCTGGCGAAGGAGACGCCGGGCTGTTTCTTCCCCGATCAGCACAACAACCGGGAAAACAACGAAACCCACTACCTCACGACGGGCCCGGAAATTTGGGAGCAGATGGAGGGGCGCATCGACTACCTCGTGGCCGGGATGGGGACGGGTGGGACCATTGGCGGCGTCGCGAGGTACCTGAAGGAGAAGGACCCCTCCATCCGGGTGGTGGCCGTGGATCCCGAGGGATCGGTCTTCACCGAGTACTTCCGCACGGGGCGCCGGGTCGAGCCGAAACCGTACCTCCTCGAAGGTCTGGGCGACGAATTCCTCATCGGGACGGCCGATTTCTCGGTCATCGACGAGATGATCCAAGTCAGCGACCGGAACTCCTTCCTGACGACCCGACGCCTCGTCCGCGAAGAGGGGATTCTGGCAGGCGGTTCCAGCGGAGCCGCCCTGTGGGCCATCCTGGAGCTGGCCCGAAATCTCGATCGCCCTTCGCGCATCGTCACGATCTTTCCCGACGGCGCCTCACGCTACCTGAGCACCATCTTCAACGACGACTGGATGCGGGAGCGCGG
>JBFMHB010000095.1 GCA_040752915.1 Acidobacteriota bacterium | reverse complement strand
ATTCCGGGAAGCATCTCCGCCATGGCCAGGATCCACAGCGGCGCGGTCAGGAGGAGCGCCCACCAGAACCTTCGCGTCATGGCGCGAAGCTCCGGATCGGCGCGGACGGAGGAGGGGAGGGATCGAGGTTCGAGGGCCATGCCGCAGATCGGGCAGTCGCCCGGCGCCTTCCGAACCACCTCGGGGTGCATGGGGCAGGTATACTCGACCGCGGCGGAAGGGGGGAGGGGCGTGGCCGATTCCAAGGCCATCCCGCAGGAGGGACAGGCCGCGGGCACCGGGGATCGGACCTCGGGACACATAGGGCAGACGTACGCGGCAGACGCGGCGGGAGGGGAAAGGGAGGCCCCCGCTCCCAGTTGGACGGGCTTCTGCAGAGAAAGAGGGGTGGGACGGGTTCCGATCGGTGCGCGCCTTTCGGCCATTCCCCCGGGAACGTAGGCGGGATCGAGGAAACGGTCGGGATCGGCGAGAAACCTTTCCCGGCACCGGGGGTTGCAGAAGTGGAAGCTTCGTCCGCCGTGCTCCGCGGACCCCCCTCGGGGGGCGGCGGAATCCACGGTCATGCCGCAGACCGGATCAACCGACCGCCCCCCATGGAGAACTTCATCGGTCATGGGGCCTCCGGTTCACCGGACGGGTTGCTCGCCCGGAAGTTTGGCCAGGTACTTCTGGGGATCCTTTTCGAATTCCTTGATGCACTTGTCGCAGCAGAAGAACACGCGGCGGCCCTTGTAATCGACGAACGATTCGCGTTCTTCAAGGACCTCTCCGCTCACGGGGCAGGCCGTCTGGACGTTCTCCAGAACCACTCCCTGGGCGGCCCATTTCGAGAAGTGCGCCTCCGGGTCGGCCTTGAACTTAACGGGGCAGGCTCCGCAGCAGAAATAGACCCGCTGACCCTGCCAGTCCAGGTGCCGGGCCTTGTCCACGGCCCGGCCGGAGATCGGACATGCCGTCTGTGGCTTTCCGCCCGCGGGGTCGGCGGCAAGGGCGTCGGCCGCGAAGGCCAGGGACGCGATCCCAACGACCGATAGGAAGACCCACTGTGACCATTTCATCTGGCACCTCCAGGAAAGCGGCCCTGTCATGCCGCCAGTGTACTGCTTCGGCGCTTCCAGAGCAGGTAAACGGCTGGGTACACAAGCAATTCCATCAGGAACGAGGTAAAGAGGCCGCCGACCATGGGGGCGGCGACGCGCTTCATCACGTCCGCGCCCGCTCCGGCGGACCACATGATGGGCATGAGGCCCGAGGCGGCCGCCATCACGGTCATCATCTTGGGACGGATGCGCTTGACCGCTCCGTGGATGATCGCGTCGTGGATCTCCGGCATGGTCCGAAGGCGCCCGGCCTTCTCGGCCTCCCCGTAAGAAAGGTCCAGGAAGAGGAGCATGAAGACCCCCGTTTCCGCGTCGAGGCCCATCAGGGCGATCATTCCCACCCATGCGGCGATGGAGACGTTGTAATCCAGCAGGTACATCAGCCAGACCGCGCCGACCGCCGAGAAGGGCACGGCCAGCATGACCAGGGATGCCTTGAAGGCCGACTTCGTGTTCATGTAGAGGAGGAGGAAGATCAGGAAAAGGGTGATGGGGACGACGATTTTCAGGCGCTCCTTCACGCGCATCATGTTCTCGAATTGACCGCTCCAGATCAGGGAGTAGCCGGTGGGGAGGGTGACCTGGGAGGCGACGATCTCTTTCGCCTCGGCCACGTAGGACCCGATGTCGCGCCCCGCGATGTCCACGAACACGTATCCCGCGAGCATGCCGTTCTCATCGCGGATCATGGCGGGTCCCGAGACGACCGCGATGTCCGCCATCTCCCCCATGGGGATCTGGGCCCCGCCCGGGGTGGGAACGAGGACGCGATCGAGCTGGTCGAGGTTCTCCCTCAGGTCTCTGGGGTAGCGGAGGTTGATGGAGTAGCGCTCGCGTCCCTCAATGGTCGTGGACACGGTCTCGCCCCCGATAGCGATGCTGATCACCGATTGAAGGTCCTCCACGGTGAGCCCGTACCGTGCCAAGGCCGCGCGGCGCGGCACGATATCCACGAAGTAGCCTCCAGCCGAACGCTCGGCGAAGACGCTCCGCGTGCCCGCCACGCGCTTCAGGCTCTTCTCGATCTCTTCACCGACCCGCTGGACCTCCTCGAGATTTCCACCCAGGACCTTGATCCCGACGGGGGTGCGCACGCCCGTGGTGAGCATGTCGATGCGGCCCTTGATGGGCATGGTCCATGCGTTGGTGTTCCCCGGGATTTGGATGGCGCGGTCGAACTCGTTGATCAGCTCTTCGTAGGAGATTCGGTCCGGCCAGGCGTGGCGGAGGATGGCCTTGAGCCAGGAAGGCGCCCAGGAGGAGTACCAGCGCTCCTTGCCTCGCCATTCGGAGCGGGGCTTGAGGACAACCGTGGTCTCCATCATGGAGAAGGGGGCTGGATCGGTGGGCGTATCGGCGCGACCGGACTTGCCGAAAACGGTGACCACCTCGGGGAAGGACTTCAGAATCCGATCCTGGGTTTCCATGAGCGTTTGGGCCTGCGTCACGGCCATGCCGGGCAAGGTCGTCGGCATGTAGAGGATCGTCCCTTCGTTGAGCGGCGGCATGAACTCGTGGCCGAGCTGGAGGTACACAGGCACCGTGGTAACCATGACGGCCACCGCCAGGAGAATCACCGTCTTGGGGTGGTGCAGGACCCACCGGCACGGCGGTTCGTACATTTTGAAAAGAACGCGGCTGATCGGGTGCTTCTCCTCCGGGTAATAGGTCCCGATGAAGAGCGCATCCATGAGTCTCGCCACCGGTTTGGGCCTGATTCGGAAGGGGTCCATCCGTGCGAAAAGCATCCGAACGGCTGGGTCCAGGGTGATGGCCAGAAGGGCCGCAAGGGCGAGCGCCAGGGTTTTTGTGTAGGCGAGAGGGGTGAAGAGGCGCCCCTCCTGGTCCACCAGGGTGAAGACGGGAAGGAAGGAAACGGTGATGACCAAGAGGGAAAAGAAGACCGAGGGGCCGACTTCCAGGAGAGCTTCGAGGCGGATCTTGTGAAAGTCTCCCTTTCGTCCGCCCTCCTGCCACAGCTCGAGCTTTTTGTAGGCGTTCTCTACCTCCACGATGGCCCCGTCCACCAGGACGCCGATGGAGATGGCGATTCCAGACAGGCTCATGATGTTGGAGGAGATCCCCAACAGGTACATGGGGATGAAGGCCAGGACGACGGAAACGGGGATCGTGATGATGGGAACGATCGCCGAGGGGACGTGCCAGAGGAAGAATAGAATGACGAAGCTCACGACGAGCATTTCCAGGAGAAGTTCCTTCTTGAGGTTGTCGATGGATGCCTGGATCAGCTCGGACCGGTCGTAGGCGGGGACGATCTCCACTCCATCGGGGAGGGACGCTTTCATGTCGGCGAGTTTCGCCTTGACCCGGTTGATGACGTCGAGCGCGTTCTCCCCGTGGCGCATCACCACGATTCCCCCCACCGAATTCCCCTCTCCGTTGAAATCCATGATCCCGCGCCGGATCTGGGGCCCCAGGGCGATTTCGGCAATGTTCCCGAGGAGGACGGGCGTTCCCCTCTCGTTCGTCTTGACGACCACCTTCTCCAGATCTTCTCTGGCCTTGACGTACCCGCGTCCCCGCACCATGTATTCGGTGCCGGCCCACTCGACGAGACGTCCCCCCGCCTCGCTGTTGCTTTGCTGAACGGCCTTCATCACGTCGGCGATGGAAAGGCCGAATGCTTGAAGCCGGTTGGGATCGACCGTGACCTGATACTGCTTTTGAAATCCTCCGATTCCGGCCACTTCAGAAACACCGGGAACGCTTTGAAGGGCATACCGCAGGTACCAGTCTTGGTACGTCCGAAGCTGAGCCAGATCGTTCTTTCCCGATCGGTCCACAAGCGCGTACATGTAGACCCAGCCCACCCCCGTGGCGTCGGGACCGAGCTCGGTCTTGGCGCCGGCGGGAAGTCCGCCCTGGATCTTGGAGAGGTATTCGTTGACCCGGCTTCGGGCCCAGTACAGGTCGGTACCATCCTGGAAAATGACGTACACGTAGCTGAAGCCGAAATCCGAGAAACCGCGGATCGCCTTGACCTTGGGGGCACCCAGCAAGGACGTGATGATGGGATAGGTCACCTGGTCTTCAACGAGGTCCGGGCTTCGATCCCATCGGGTGTAAACGATGACCTGGGTGTCCGACAGGTCCGGGATGGCGTCCAGTCGGATCTGGTGCATGGTGTAGTAGGCCCCCGCCACCGCCGCCATGACGAGAAGGATGACCAGGAGCCGGTTGTCCGCAGAAAACCGGATGATCTTGGCGATCATCTAGTTCACCGTGACCGCCTGAAGGGCGGACTTGAGAGAGGACTCGGAGTCGACGAGGAAGTTGGCGGAGGTGACGACCCGGTCTCCCGAGCCAAGCCCGGCCACCACTTCGTAGTACTCTCCGCTGCGCTCTCCGAGAACGACTTCGGTGGGGACGAGGTCCGCCTCTCCTGATCGGAGGAACACAAAGGTCCGCGTCCCGGTGCGCAGGACTGCGGAAACGGGCACGGCCAGCTTCTCGCCCAGATCGTAGGAAAGGGTCATGTCGCCGTACATCTCGGGCTTGAGGAGGAGGTCGGGGTTGGGGATTTCCAGGCGGGCCTGGAGCGTGCGGGTCTCGGGATCAAGGAACGGGTTGATAAAGGAGACCTTCCCCGAAAACGAACGGCCCGGCCAGTAGGGAAGGGCCAGCGTTACCGGCATCCCCACCCGGATGTGGCCCAGGTCCGACTCATAAAGAGCTGCCTCCGCCCAGACGGTCGTGAGGTCGCTCACGGTCAGGAGGGGCTGACCGGGCATGATCTTCTGGCCTTGAAGGACCGTCTTTTCGGAGACGTAGCCCGTCGCGGGCGCATACAGCGTGACGGTGCGCTGTGCCTTGCCCGTCTCTTCGATCGCCCGGATCTGTGCTTCGCTGACGTCCCAAAGGGCGAGGCGGCGCCGGGCGGCGGCGAGCAAGTCGCTCCCTCCCAAGGAAACGCCGGGGATTGAACTGGCGGAGAGACGCTTGAAGGACGAAAGAGCGGCGAGATACTCCTCCTGGGTCGCGAGAAGTTCGGGCGAGTAGATGGAAAGGAGGGGTTGGCCTCGCCGAACGGCCTGCCCCGTGGCATTCACGTAGAGCCGCTCGACCCAGCCCTCCACCTTCGTCGTGACGCTGTACAGGCCCGGCTCGGCCGCCACGATGCGAGCGGAGGTCCGCACCTCCCGAGCCAGTTTCCTCGGTTCCACGAGGGAAGTCGCCAGGTTCATGTGCCGTTGATGGCTTTCCTGTATGGTGACGCGGGCCCGTCCCGGCACCGATCCTTCACTGGAAGGCTCCGCTTCAAAAGGGACCATTTCCATCCCCATGGAGTCCTTCCCGGGCCGGTCGCTCACTTCCGAAGGGTTCATCGTGGACCGGTACATCGTCTTTCCCATGGACGCGGCCGGCGCGGAGGGGGGCACCGCTTTGGCCTTCTTCTCGACAAGCCGCATCCCGCAAATGGGGCAGTCCCCGGGTCTGTCCGAGGAGACTTGCGGGTGCATGGGGCAGATGTAAACCGGGTGGGCGGCGTGTGGGGTCTGGCTGCCCTCGGCCCCGGAAGGGACGAGGCGCATCCCGCAAACGGGGCAGTCGCCCGGTCCGTCCGTCACCACGGAGGGATGCATGGGGCATCGGTACTTCGCTTCCGACGCCGCTCCGTCCGAACAAGCGACCGTCAAGGCCAGGGCGCCCAGGACGGTCACCGTAAGAACCCAACCGAGAATTCGTCTTGCGTTCATCGTTGCTCCCCAGGGGCGGATCGGCCCCTCGCCGCACTGGCTGCCCCGCGATCTTGGGCGTATCTCGATACGGTCTCCGCCGAAGTGTAAGCGGCTTCTTCCTTGGACCCCGCCTCGAAGAACCAGCCGCGCTCCGGGCCCTGGACGGAATGGCCTGCCGTGACGGGGAAGCGCGTTGGACAAGCCGTGGCGGGTCTCCGACCGGCGGGGTTCGCTCCGCGGCGCCCGTGCGTCGCGCGTCCGGAGGCGGAGGGCCGCAAGGCCAGGGCGGGAGTGAGACTGGAGGCGCGGAATGACCGCGGCGGGAGAATGCGTCGCGGAAACCCGGAACGGTTCATGGAGTCCCTCCCTGTGCATCCGGGGCGAGGGCCTCCATCTCCAAGAGGGGGCGGTCCAGGAACGCTTCCAACTCCGCCGCCCTCTGGTGGTACTCGCCGCGCGCCACGGCGGCATCGGCCTCATACGAAAAGAGGTTCGTGAGCGCCATCAAGAGGTCGCCGAAATCCACACGGCCCGTCGCGTAGGCCGCCAGGCTCGCCTCGTAGGCTTGACGGGCCTGCAAGAGGAGGCCCTGGTCGTACAGGTAGAAAACTCGGGCGTCCTTCGTGGCGCTCTGGTAGGCCTCCGCAACCTGAAACCGAATCGAGTTCTTCGTCTCGGCCACCTCCTCTTCGGCGGCCAGCTGCCGCTGGAGAGCCTCTTCCAGAGCCGGCTCGTAGCGGTCTCTCCTGTGAAAAAAGGGGAGAGTCATTCCCACCATGGCCGTAAGGTAATCGCCGCCGCCCATGGACATGTCCTTGTAGCGGTACCGGACGCCCACCATGAAATCGGGTTTGCGATTCTTTCGAGCCAATTCGGACCTGATTTTCGCCGCGGCGGCCTCGGAGAGGGCCGTCCGAAGGTCCGGCGCCGACCGGTCCGCCGATGCCAGCAACGCCTCCAGGGGGGGGAGCCGCGCGGGGGCCTCCAGGACGATTCCCTCGAGCGCGTCGGCCTCGACGGGGGCGGCGATCAAGCTCGAGAGCCTGGCCAGGGAGATCCGCGCCTGGCTCTCCAATTCCTGGCGCTGGGTTTCCACTCGCGTGACCGCGCTTTGGGCGAGGAGGACATCGGCTTGGCTCCCGCCTCCCGAGCTGTAACGAGCCAGGGCGCCCTCCGCGGTGGCCGACAGGGCGACCCGGGATCGGGCGTTGATGCGCAGCAGCTCGCGTGTCGTGACGAACCGGTAGCCGGCTCGGAGTACTTCAAGACGGATCGTTCGCTCCATGCTTCTCAGGCGGGCTTCCTCGACCGTCGCCTCCTGCCGCGCGGCCTCGGCGGCGAGGGCTCGTTTTCCCGGGAAAGGAAGCCCCTGTGTCACGCCCAGGGAGAGGCTATCGGTGACGGAACCGGATTCGGAGGGTCCACGAACGCGCAAGTTCATCACTTCGAGGTCCACCGCGGGGTCCGGGAGCGCCATGGCTTGCCGAGGCGCCTGTCTTGCCGCCGCCACCCTCGCCCTTTGGGCCCGGAGGGACGGGTTTTGCGCGATGGCCGAAGCGACCAGGGCGTCCAGCGAAGATGTCTGGCTTCGGAGGGCCACGCCGGTCAGGAGGGACAAGGCGATGACGGTCCGCCGAAAGAAAGGGGGACGACTTCGTTGATGCGACCACATCTTTGCTCCGCGGATGGGAAGCCTGTCTTCCGTGGCCACCGAATGCAGGGTGCGTGCCAGGGGCCGAAATCAAGAAGAGCCCAGCAGAAGCGCGCGGAACGCGGTGCTTGGGACGCGAAAAAGCCGACGGCCGAGTCCCCCGGCTTGGCGAATATTGTGCGAACAGAATGTATAATATGATCCATGCCTGTCCAAGATCTTGTTGCGCGTCTTAAACTGCCTGCCTTCCGGAGCGAAGCGGAGGAAGGCGCGTCCCGGCGCCGGTGGGCCGAGTGCAA
>JBFMHB010000094.1:3903-7774 GCA_040752915.1 Acidobacteriota bacterium | reverse complement strand
AGGCCGAATCGAAGCGGTACGAGGAACTGGTGGCCAAGGACTACGTCACGCGCCAGCAGTACGACGATGCCGTGGCGGAAGCGAGGGCCCTGGCGGCCACGGTGGCGGCCGACGAGGCGGCCGTGGAGCGGGCCGCCCTGGACCTCCAGTACTGCACCATCCGGTCGCCCATGGACGCCCGCGCGGGACGCCTTTACGTCCACGAGGGCAACCTCGTGAAGGCCAACGACGACACGGGCCTCGTGACCCTGAACCGCATCGTCCCCGTGTACGCGGCCTTCGCGATCCCCGAACAGCGCCTGGGCGAGGTGCGCCGCTACGCCCGCGAGGGGACCCTGCGCGTGGAGGCCCGGACCTCCGACGGGGAGGCGCGGGCGGGTGTTCTGAAGTTCCTGGACAACGCGGTGAACGAGGCCACGGGGACGGTGCTCCTCAAGGCCGAGTTCCCCAACGCGGACCGGGCCCTCTGGCCCGGCCAGTTCGTGAACGTCACCCTCACGCTGGCCACGCGAAAGGGAGCGGTGGTCGTGCCGGCCCGTGCCGTCCAGCCCGGGCAGAAGGGGGACTACCTCTACGTGGTGAAGGACGACGGCACCGTGGACATGCGGACGGTCCGGCAGGGGCCGCGCTTCGGCGACGAGGTCGTTCTCGAGGAGGGCGTCGCCGCGGGGGAGACGGTGGTTACGGACGGCCAGCTCCGGCTCGTTCCCGGCGCCAAGGTGGACGTCAAGGCCGGCGCGGGCTCCGAAGGCTGAGGCGGGAGGGGCCCTTTTCATGAATCTCGCCGAGCTCTTCATCCGC
Source organism: Acidobacteriota bacterium (assembly GCA_040752915.1). Lineage (NCBI taxonomy): Bacteria > Pseudomonadati > Acidobacteriota > Acidobacteriota bacterium. The sequence continues at coordinate 6,973 of JBFMHB010000094.1, read as the reverse complement.
CGCCCCGTCATGACCACGCTGGTCATGTTCGGGATCCTCCTGTTCGGGATCATGGGCTACCGGCTCCTGCCGGTGAGCGATCTCCCCAACGTGGACTTCCCCACGATCCAGGTGTCGGCCTCCCTGCCCGGGGCCAACCCGGAGACCATGGCCTCCAGCGTGGCCACGCCTCTGGAGAAGCAGTTCTCCACCATCGCCGGCCTGGATTCCATGACCTCCACGAGCGGGTTGGGCTTCACGAACATCACCCTCCAATTCGCCCTCGAGCGGGACCTCGACGCCGCCGCCCAGGACGTGCAGGCGGCCATCTCCGCGGCGGGTCGCCAGCTCCCGAGGGACATGCCGGCCCCGCCCTCCTTCCAGAAGGTCAACCCCGCCGACCAGCCCATCCTCTTCCTGGCCCTCACCTCGCCGTCCCTTCCTCTCAGCGACCTGGACGAGTACGGGGAGACCCTGCTGGCCCAGCGCATCTCCATGGTGAGCGGGGTGGCCCAGGTGCAGGTCTACGGGGCCCAGAAGTACGCCGTGCGCATCCAGGTGGACCCCGACGCCCTGTCCTCCCGGGGGATCTCCCTGGACGACGTGGCCGACGCGATCCGGCGCGAGAACGTCAACCTGCCGACGGGCACCCTCCAGGGGCGCGACCAGGCCTTCACCGTGCAGGCCGACGGCCAGATCACGCGCGCCGCCGCCTACCGCCCCCTCATCGTGGCCTACCGGGACGGGCACCCCGTGCGGCTGGAGGAGCTCGGGAACGTCTTCGACAGCGTGGAGAACGACAAGACCGCGGCGTGGTACGTGGACCAGCGGGCGGTGGTCCTGGCCGTCCAGCGCCAGCCGGGCACGAACACGGTGGAGGTGGCCGGAGCCATCCGCGGCCTCCTGCCCACCTTCCAGGCCCAGCTTCCCGCCTCCGTGTCCCTGAAGGTCCTCTTCGACCGCTCCGAGTCCATCCGGCACTCGGTGAACGACGTGAAGTTCACCCTCCTCCTGACGCTCTTCCTCGTGGTGCTCGTGATCTTCCTCTTCCTCCGGAACGTCTCGGCGACGGTGATCCCGAGCCTCGCCCTGCCCATGTCCGTGGTGGGCACCTTCGCGGTCATGCACCTGCTGGGCTACAGTCTGGACAACCTCTCCCTGATGGCCCTGACGCTTTCCGTGGGCTTCGTGGTGGACGACGCCATCGTGATGCTCGAGAACATCGTGCGCCACATGGAGATGGGGAAAGACCGGCTTCGCGCCGCCCTGGACGGCTCCCGGGAGGTCGGCTTCACGATCCTGTCCATGACGGTCTCCCTGGCCGCGGTCTTCATCCCCGTGCTCTTCATGGGGGGCATCCTCGGCCACCTCTTCCACGAGTTCGCCGTCACCATCGGGTCGGCCATCCTCATCTCGGGCTTCGTGTCCCTCACGCTCACGCCCATGCTGTCGAGCCGGTTCCTCAAGCACCAGCGGGAGGTTCACCACGGGCGGATCTACGAGGTCTCGGAGCGGACCTTCACGGGGATGTTGAGCCTCTACGAGGCGGGCCTGAAGTGGTCCCTGGCGCACCGGCGGGCCGTCATGGTCTTCTCGGGCTTGGTGCTTCTCGCCACGGTCTGGCTCTTCCGCGCCGTGCCCAAGGGGTTCCTGCCGAGCGAGGACACGGGCCAGCTCTTCGGCCAGACCGAGGCCGCCGAGAGCATCTCCTTCGCCTCCATGTCTCAGCACCAGCAGGCCGTGGCGCGGATCGTCCAGGCCAACCCCAACGTGGACGCCTTCATGTCGAGCGCGGGCTCGCGGGGCATGGGCGCGGCCAACGCGGGCTTCCTCTTCATCCGGCTCAAGCCGCGGGGCGAGCGGTCGGCCTCCGCCGACGAGGTCATCGCCCAGCTCCGCCCCGCCCTCGCCGGCCTGCCGGGGATCCGCGTCTTTCTCCAGAACCCGCCCCCCATCCGCATCGGCGGCCGCTTCACCAAGAGCCTCTACCAGTTCACGCTCTTCTCGTCGGACACCCAGGAGCTCTACGCCCGCGCGCAGGAACTGGAAGCGAGGCTTCGCGCCCTGCCCGGGCTCATGGACGTGGCGAGCGACCTGCAGATCAAGAACCCGCAGGTGAGGGTGGACATTCAGCGGGATCGGGCGGCCTCCCTGGGCGTCTCCGCGGAGGAGATCGAGACCATCCTGTACAACGCCTACGGATCACGGCAGATCAGCACCATCTACGCGCCCAACAACCAGTACCAGGTGATCCTGGAGCTGAAGCCCGAGTACCGGCTCGATCCCGCGGCCCTCTCCCTCCTGTACGTGAAGTCCTCCTCGGGGCGCCTGGTGCCCCTGAGCGCCGTCGCCGAACTGAGGAGCGGGCTCGGCCCCCTGACGGTGAACCACTCGGGCCAGATCCCCTCGGTGACGCTCTCCTTCAACCTGCGGCCCGGAACGGCTCTGGGGGAGGCCGTGTCGGAGGTGCAGAAGGCCGCGGGCGAGGTCCTCCCCGCCCACATCGCCACCGCCTTCCAGGGAACGGCTCAGGCCTTCCAGTCCTCCATGAAGGGGCTGGGCCTGCTCCTCCTGCTGGCGGTCCTCGTGATCTACATGGTCCTGGGGATCCTCTACGAGAGCTTCATCCACCCCCTGACCATCCTGTCGGCCCTGCCCTTCGCGGGTTTCGGCGCGCTGGTGACCCTTTTCGTCTTCGGCGTGGACCTGTCCATCTACGCCTTCGTGGGCGTCATCATGCTCGTCGGCCTCGTGAAGAAGAACGGGATCATGATGATCGACTTCGCGCTGGAGGCCCAGCGGAAGGAAGGCAAGACCCCCGAGGAGGCCATCAGCGAGGCCTGCATCATCCGCTTCCGGCCCATCATGATGACCACCATGGCGGCCCTCATGGGAACGCTCCCCATCGCTCTGGGATTCGGGGCGGGCGCCGAATCGCGCAGGCCCCTGGGCCTCGCCGTCGTGGGCGGCCTGATCTTCTCCCAGTTCCTCACGCTCTTCGTCACGCCCGTCTTCTATCTGTACATGGACCGCCTGCAGGGCGTCTTGAGAAGGGGAGGAGGTAAGCAGGGGAGCAGGTGAATGGGGCCGA
>JBFMHB010000094.1:0-3803 GCA_040752915.1 Acidobacteriota bacterium | reverse complement strand
AGGTAGGCCACGGAGACCGTGCCGAAGAAGGGGAGCATGTGGTGCTCGCAGAGGGAGTAGAACTCCACGTCCTTCACGAGGACCATCTCCTGATATCCCTCCGCCGCGAAGACCGCCCCGTTCACGATGTGCGCGAGGTCGGCCTCGTACCCAGAGGTCAGGAAGCGCAGGGCCTTGGCCACGCGTCGCGGCGTGGCCAGGAGTCCCTCGCGGGAGGGGTCCTCCCCCAGTTCCTGCAGGACCGACCGGTTCAGGGCCTCCAGAGGGTCCGCTCCCGCCGGACGCACGTCGGCGAGGTGGAGGGCGGCGGCTCCGACGGACCGGTGGAGCGGGGGAGCGGGCTTCGGTTCAACGGCGGACGAAGGCGACGTTGCGGTCGGTTTCGTGAACTCGGACTTCATGGAGTCTCCCGGAGGGGATCCTGGCGTCCAGGATCTCCCAGAAGGCCACGGCCAGATTCTCCGCCGTGGGGTTGATCCCCTCGAGGAAGGGGACGTCGAGGTTGAGGTGCTTGTGGTCCACCTTGTCCAGGATCTCGGCCTGGACGAGGTCTTTGAGGGCCTTCATGTCGAGGATCATGCCGGTATCCGGGCTCACGGGCCCCTCCACGGTGACCTCGATCTCGTAGTTGTGGCCGTGGCCGTTCGGATTGGCGCACAGGCCGAAGACTTCCCGGTTCTTGGAAAGGGACCAGTCGGGCCTGAAGAGCCTGTGGGCCGCCGAAAAGTGCTGTTTCACGGTCAAGAACGTCCGCATTCGGGCGAACCTCCCGGCGGAGGAAAGCAAGAGCCGTACCAGGGGAAGCGCTCAGGGAGCAGGTGAGGAGGTGAGGAGGGGATGAAGGGAGTTGGAAAGCGGGGAGCCAAGGAGCGAGCGAGCCGGTGAAAGGGGAACCGCGCGAACCGTTTAACCCCTGCGCCCTGGCGGCCCGCAAGAAGGCGTGGCGGTTGAAACGGCCGGGATGGTGGTTTCACGAGAGAAACCCTGGTCGGTGCAACGCGAAGCCCGGGATGGGCCGGGCTCCGTGGTAAAATCCGCCCTTCGGAGGTGGGGGGAAACCCCTCCGGTCTGAAAACCGTATCCCGAGCCTTGGGGAGATGAACATGAAGCAGAAGACGAAGACGTGCGCGTGGCTCCTTCTGGCGGCGGCCCTTCCCATGGCGGCGGCGGCCGCCTCCGGGGCCCCCCTCGATTGGACCTTCCTCTCGACCACGACCATCGGAGCGAAGGACTTCGTGAAGGCCCACCCCGATTGGGACGGCCGGGGCGTGCTGATCGCCGTGTGCGATTCGGGGGTGGACCTGGGTCTTCCCGGGCTCACCGTGACCTCCGACGGAAAGCCCAAAATCCTCGACGCGCGGATCTTCCTCGAAAACCGCAAGGTCTCCCTCGAACGCGCCGAGGCGGGCCAGGACGCGAACGGGAAGGCGCTGAGGGCCAAGGACGGGAAGTGGCTCTACGGCTTCGAGAGCCTCGGTCTCAAGCCCCCTTCCGAGAAGGACCTGTACGTGGCGTACTTCAAGGAAGAGGACCTCAAGAACAGCGACGCCCGGGACGGGGACCTGAACGGAAACGGGTCGAAGGACGACGTGTACGGCATGGTGGCCTTTCCCGAGTCCAAGGCGGCGGACGCCCCCTGGCTGGCCGTCGTGGACACGAACGCCGACGGGAGCCTGGCGGACGAGAAGCCCGTGCGGGACTTCGCAGTGGCCCGAGAGGCCTTCGAACTGCGGGGCCGCGACGTCCACGCCCAGGCCAAGGTCATGGGATTCGCGCTCAACCTCTGGCCCTCCGAAAAGAAGGCGGCCCTCTACATGGCCGACGGGTCTCACGGGACCCACGTGGCGGGCATCTGCGCCGGTTTCGGCATCGACGGCCAGCCGGGCTTCGACGGCGTGGCGCCCGGAGCGCAAGTCCTGGCCCTGAAGATCGGCGACAACACCCTCTCGGGCGGGGCCACCACCCCGGGTTCCATGGTGGCCGCGTGGCGCTACGCCGTGAAGAAGGCCAAGGAGCTGGGCATGCCCCTGGTCATCCAGATGTCCTACGGCGTGGGCTCGGAAAACGAGGGGACGGCGGAGGCCGAGCGGCTCCTCGACGAACTCCTCGAAGAGAATCCAGACGTCGTGGCGACGGTTTCCGCCGGAAACGAGGGCCCCGGGCTCTCCACCGTGGGCCTCCCCGCCTGCATGGCGAACGCCCTGTCGGTGGCCGCCGTGCTCAACCGGGATTCGGCGAAGGACCTCTACGGAGCCTCCCTCGCCCAGGACGAGATGTTCTCGTTCTCCAGCCGCGGAGCCGAGGCCGCGAAGCCCGACGTGGCCTGCCCTGGATTCTCGGCCTCGACGGTGCCCAACTACGAGGACGGCCGGAGCGTGTTCCGGGGGACGAGCATGGCGGCCCCGCAGGCGGCCGGCGCCCTGGCGCTCCTGCTCTCCGCCGCCCGGGCCGAAGGCCTCGACGTGAGGCGCGACCACGCGGCCATGGCCCTCAAGCGCGGCGCCCGGCCCATGGCGGGCTACGGTCCCCTGGACTATGGCTGGGGCCTCGTGGACGTGCCGCGGGCCTACTCGATTCTGCAGAGCCTGGCCCGGCGGGGCAAAGACGCCGTCCTGACCTACCGCGCGGAGACGGAGTCGCCGGAGATGGCCGGCCTGAAGGGACCCGCCGTCCACTGGCGAGGCGCCTACTACCCGAGGGACGGAAAGACCCAGACGGTCACCGTGAAGGCGGTCTTTCCGCGGGCGCTCTCCGCCGACGGGCAGGCGCGCTTCTTCCAGGCCTTCGACTTGGAGAGCACGGCCCCCTGGCTCCGGCTGGAGAAGGGGTCCATCTTCCTGAAGGCGGAGCAGGGCGCCGTGATCCCCTTCACCTTCGACGCGGCGGCGATAAGGAAGCCGGGCCTCTACCAGGCCCGGATCCTCGGCTACCTCAAAGGGGCAGGGCGCGAACTCGGTCCCGACTGGGCGGTGCCCGTCTCGGTTGTGGTCCCCGAAGACCTCTCCGCCGGGGCGTTCTTCTCCCGGAACGTGGACGGGATCCAGCCCGCCCGCGTGGAACGCCTCTTCCTGCGCGTGCCCCCCGAAGCCGGCGGCGCCCGGCTGGATCTGGAGGCCCCCGCTGGCCAGCAGGCGATAGTGGCGTGCTATCTCCACGATCCCGAGGGACGCCAGCGCGAGATGGCCGTCCTTCGCCCCGACCGCAGGAAGGGCTCCTTCACGCTCGACGGCGAGGTCCTCGCGCCCGGGGTTTGGGAGGTGGACCTCTACGCCAACTACCTCAACAAGGCTCCGGCCGCCGTGAGGGTGGAAGCGCGCGCCCTTCCCCTCGGACGGCCCGCGGCGGGCGCCCTGTCCGCGAAACTCTCCCAGGGTCAGACCCCTCGGGCGGAACTCGAAATCCTGTCGGGCCTGCCCGACGCGCTGAAGGGGACCGGTTCGGGCGAGATCCTGGGGTCCTTTACGGAGAAGACCGTCCGGCCGGGAGGCGACCCCTGGAAGAAGACCTTCTCCGTCGCCCCCGGCGAAGCCCGCGTGACCTTCCGGCTCACGCTTTCGGCGGAGGACTTCGGCAAATTTACCGACATTCCCGTGCAGATCCTGGACGCCGACGGGAACGCCCTGGTCTCGGAGGGGATGGGCTACCGGCACCTGGAGGTGGACTTCTCGCCTCCCTCCGGGGCCAAGCCCGACGCCAAGTACACGCTGAAGGTGTGGGCCGCCACCGCCGATCCCGAGGACGAGGACCCCTCGTGGAAGCTGAGGGTCCAGGAGATCCACCACTACGCCGCGCCCGTGGCCTTG
>JBFMHB010000093.1 GCA_040752915.1 Acidobacteriota bacterium | reverse complement strand
GACGGTCAAGGTCCAGTCCGTGCCCGAGACCACGAGGTTCCCGTCTCCGGCGGTGTAGGTCACGCCGTTGACGACGACGGTGAAGACGTCGCCGGCCTCCAGGGCGCCGCCCAGGGTGCCGTGGATCGCGGGCGTCGTGTCGTTGGTGGTGAGGGCCGTCACCACGGGGGCCGCCGGCGGCGCGGTGTCCACGACGGCGTTGAAGGGGGCGGAAACGGGGGAGAGGTTGTGGGCCGCATCCTCGGCGCGGGCGGTCACGGCGTACGTCCCGTCGGCGAGGGGCGTCCCCGTGTAGTCGAAGGACCAGGCACCCGAGCCGTCGGCGAGGGTGGTCCCGATCTCCACGCCGTCGAGGTACACGTGGACGAGGGCGCCGGCCTCGGCGGTGCCGGAGAAGACCAGCGTGGTGTCGGAGGTAATCCCGTCGGTGGACGAGGCGCCCGTGTCGCCGAAGATGGCCTGGACGGCGGGAGCCGCCGGCGGCGTCGTGTCGATCTGTCCCTGCGAGCCGCTGGAACCCGGCGGCGGAAGGGGATCCACCGGACAGGCCCCGTCGAGGCCCTGGACGGCTTCGAAGTAATAGAGGTGGTTTTCCGTGAGGGCCGTCGTCACGTCAAGGCTCCAGTTCCCGTTTGAAGCAACCGTCGCCATTCCGGTGAAGACGAGGGAGTCCCCGTCGGTGTGGTCGTAGATGCGCAGGGTCACGGTAGCTCCCGGGACCGCCGTGCCCGTGACCGTCGGCGTCAGGTCGTTGAGGTAGCCGCTGGCGTCGGGGTAGGTGATGACGGGCCGGGCGAGGGCCGCGGGGAGCATGACCTTGGACCAGTCGTTCAGATTGGTCGAACAGTTGCCGCCGAAGACCTCGACGACGAAGGGGTGGTTGGCGTCCTGGCTGAAAATCCGGAACGGTGTGTTGCTCGACGTGTTCCCGCTCAGCGTGACCACGTCGCCCGCGTTCAAGGTGGCCGGGAGCGTCGGTGTGGTGGTGGCCCCCGTCTCTTGGAGGTAGGTGCCGTCCTGGGCCACGAAGATGGAGCCCCCGCACCGCAGGGCGTGGCCGCGGATGTTGCTCCCGGCGCCTCGGTAGTAGACCGAATCGTCCCCGAGGTCCCAGATCTCGGAGCCCCCTTCATAGGAGCCGGCGAGGAGTCCCATCGTTCCGTTCTCAGTGACCACTTCCACTTCGTAGAAGCCTTCGGTCACCGTCCTGCGGCGGGTGTTGTTGATCCGAACCGAGGAAGTGTTCCAGGAGCCACTGGGCAGTTGCCGGAACCGCCAGTCCACGTCGGCGTACCCGATGGCCACGAGGGCGGGGTCCACGCCGTTCCAATCCTGGATGTGGACGTAGAACTTGTTGCCGAGGGACGAGGGGGCGCAGGTGCCGCCGCCGACGACCATGGTGGTGGGCGGGACCTCCGTGGCCGTGTTCTGGCTCGACTGCTGGACGGCGATGGTGGTTCCCGAGGAGGTGACGGCGTAGACGGTGTTGGCCGTGAGGGAGGCGGTGGCGTCCCAGTATCCGGCGACGGTGAAGGTGTGGGAATCCACCAGGGTCCCGGAAACCGTCCGGATCTCGGCCGATCCCGCGCCGGAAGCGAATACGACGTACCGCGTCCGGCCGTCCAGGCCGCCCACGGGCACCGTGAAGGCCGATCCGTACATGGACCGGCCGTCGTCGGCCAGGAAAAACATGGAGCCCGGAAGCGTCCCCGAGCAGTCGAAGCCCATGTAAGCCTGGACGGGCCGGGAGGTAGCCAGGCGGAAGCGGTGGTTGTCCACGAAGGCGGGGTTGGGGCTCACGAGGGTGGCCTTCTGGCCGCGATTCACGGTCCCCGTGGCGAGAACCCCCGCGGTATCCAGGTCTGTCACGGTGTACGTCGTCCCGTCCTCGATCCCCGCGATCCACAGGTAGGTGCCGTCGTAGACCCGTGTCGCGCAATTCCAGTTGGGCTTGGCCATGCCGTAGTAGTGGATCATGTCGGCGGCGCCCGCCAGGAGGTCTTCGGGGGCCAGCACAAGGATCCCGGTCTCGCCCGTGTCGGTCTGCGCTTCCACGAGGACGGGGAAGGACACGTCGGGCGTCAGGTAGACCCTCAGGCTCCCCTGGTCGGTCCCGTTCAGGTAGCCCAGGTCGTGCCAGCCCTCGCCGTCGGGCCCGCCGTCGGCGCCGGCCAGGGTCTCCAGCGCGATGGGGGCGCCCACGGCGTCCACGGCCCGCACTTTCAACCAGGCCGACTCGCCCCAGCAAGTGACGGTGACCAGGGCCGGAGCGTCCGCGCGCACGGGACCCTCCGAGGTTAGGACGAGGGGGTCGAGGGGGACGATTTCAGGCCGTGCGGCGAGCGAATCGTCCGTTCGCAGGCGGACCTCCCACAGGGCCGCCGCGTTGGGCAGAGAGAGGGGGAGGGAGCCCCGTCCGTCCGCGAGTTCCACCTCGCGCCAGGGTTCTCCTGGTCCGGCGGAGATCAGGACCGTCGCCGGTCCAGTCACTCCGGGAAGGACGATCCCCAGCCGGGGGAGCGGGAGCCATCCCGGGCCCTCGGGCGCCACGGACCACGTCCGTTGGCCCGCCGCGGCGTCGCGGGATTCTGTGACGGGCGTCACGGCAAGAGACCCTGTGGCGGCGGCCTGCACGGCTCCGGACGCGACGAGCATGGCCAGCGCGAGTAACACCAAAGTGTTTCGCCTTCTAAGCATTTCTGGAGCCCTCCCTGGCTCCTCTTGTCTCTTCCGTCGTGCGTCGAACGTCGCCCCGTGCCCTGTCAACGCGTTCATCTTCGCGCCTTTCCTGCCCCGTCACCGGGAAGGCCGGACCCCCGTATTCGGGTGGTCGCCCCCCAAAATGTGCAAGAGGGGTGCCACGGCATACAAGCGGCGGAGATGGAAGTCTGGACAGGGTCTCACGAGATTCGGCGCCCCCCCCGGCTTGCGCGACGTCTGATCCATTGTACAACGAGATAACCCGCTCTGTCAAAAGAAGAAAGGGGCAGAGGGCCGCGAAGTGTGAACGGGGGGCACAGAGACACCCGAAGAGGCCCGTTAACCGGTTGAAACCGTGTATACGGTCAAGAGACCTCGCGACGGATTACCTTGCCGCATCCGGAGGGCGGTTCGCGGCGGTGGGGTCTGGAAGTGTCACCGAAGGGGGACGAATGGACCGGAGAGACCCTGGGTGGTCCTCTCCAAACGGACGGAGGGCGGTTCGTTCCGGCGATGGAGAGGGCCGCCGGGGCCCGCCCGGTGAGGAAGATCGGGTCACCGTGGGGCCGATGACTCTATCTCTGCTCCGGCGGCTCTTTTTCGGCGGGTTCGCCGAGGACCCCCATGACCCACTGGAGATGGGTCCGGGCCACCACCATATCCCTCTGGGCGCGGGCCAGGTTGCCGCGGGCCGTGCGGAGGTTGAGCTGGGCGTCGTCCACCTCCAGTTTGGTCTTGACGCCGAATTCGTAGCCCTTCTCCGCCATGGCGAGGAGGCGTTCGGCCTGCTCCGTCGCGCCCTCCAGGGCCGCGAGGACCTCCTGCGCCTCGCGCACCGCGTCCAGCGCCGTGCGGGCCTCCGTCGAAAGGGCTTCAGAAATGCGGCGCTCTTCGATCTCCGCGGTCGTCAAGTCGCTCCGGGCCTGCAGGATGCGGCCCCGGGTCCTGAGCCCGTCGAAGACGGGGAAGGACAGGTACACACCCGCGTTCCAGGTCTTCCCGTCGAGGTTCAGCCCGCTCACGCCCAGGGCCTTGCGCCCGTAGGCCGCGGAAAAGTCCAGGCGGGGCTTGTCGCCGGCCCGCGCGATCTTCACGAGTTCGCGCCGGATGGCGACGGTCTGGCCCTGGGAGAGGAGTTCGGGACGCCGGCTTCGGGCGCTTTCCAGCACCTCCTCGAAGGAGGGCACCGGCCCGGGCGCAGCGGCCAGGGCCCCCTCCGCGTCCACCTCCTCCCCCTCGAGCCCGAGCAGGAAGTTCAGTCCGAGCCGGCTTCGGGTCACGTCGCTCTCGGCGCGGATGAGGGCGGGGCGGGCGTTCTGCACGGCCACCCGGGCGGCGAGGACGTCGTAGTCCGTGGCCGTGCCCAGCGCGAATTTCTTCTGCGCCTCGTCGAGGTGGCGGATCCTCTGCTCCAGGTCCTGGCGGGCGATGGCCTCCAGCTCCTTCGCGAGGAGCAGGTCCATGAAGGCCTGGGTCACATCGCGGCGGACGGCCTGGCGGTACAGGCGCAGCTGCTCTTCTGCCGTGGCGAGCCCCACCTTGGCGGCGCGGATGGCGGCCCCCACCTGGCCCCAGGTGTACAGGGCCTGGTCCAGGCCCGCCTGGTAGTTCGTCGTGTCCTGGGTGGCGGGGAAAAGGCCCCCCGTCAGTTTGGACATGGTGTCGTCGTAGTCGCGCCGGTGGTAGGCCGAGAGCTTCAGCTGGGGCAGGGCCGCCGCCCGCTCCTCCACGTACTTGCCCTGCACCCACTTCCGGTATTCCTCGGCCTTCTGGATGTCGCGGTTCTTCTCCATGGCGATGGCGAGGGCCCGATCCAGGGTGATGCTTCGCACCGGCTCCTGGGCGGCCGGCCTCGAAGGCGCCAGCGCGGCAACGGCGGCCCAGAGGGTGAGGGAGAGAAGCAGGGAGGCAGGGAGCCGGGGACGCACCAATCCCGCGCAGGGATGGTCCACATCACCGTTTCGCTGGTCCCGTCCGATTCGTGCATGAAGGTCGCTCACGGCGAGGTCTCCTTTTCCGCTGCAATCTCCGAGGCGATTCCCCCCGCCCACCTCCGGCGGATCCACTCCGCCAAGTCGTCGAAGACGGTGTAGACGACGGGGACCACGAGGAGCGTCAGGAGGGTCGAGGTGACGAGTCCGCCGATGACGGCGCGAGCCATGGGAGCGCGCATCTCGGCGCCCTGCCCGATGGCCAGGGCCAGGGGCACCATCCCGAAGATCATGGCGAGGGTGGTCATCAGGATGGGCCTCAGCCGGGTGCGACCCGCGCGAATGACGGCCTCCCGCCGCTCCACCCCCGACCGCCTCAGCACCTTGGCGTAATCCACGAGGAGGATGGCGTTCTTCGTTACGAGCCCCATGAGCAGGATGAGCCCGATGAGGGACATGATGTTGATGGTGTCCCCCGTCAAAAAGAGCATGCCCGCCATGCCCACCACCGAAAGGGGAAGGGAGAGCATGATGGCCAGCGGGTCGATGAAGGACTCGAACTGGGCGGCGAGGATGAGGTAGACGAGGATGATGGCCAGGAAGAGGGCCTCGGCCATGTAGCCGAAGGACTCGATCATGGCCTCCGTGTCCCCCGACATGGCCACCCGGTAGCCGGGCTCCATCTTCATGGTCGCGGCGGCCTCCAGGACCTTGGCGCCCGCCGTCCCGAGCGGGAGGCGGTCCAGGTTGGCGCTCACGACCACCTGCCGGCTCAGGTCCTGGCGGCTGATCTCCGAGGGGGAGACGGCCCGCTCCACGCGGACCAGGTCGGCCACCGGTACGAGGGCCGTCCGGCCTTCCGGATCGGGGACGGCGAGACGGAGGTCCGCCACCTGGGTCACGTCGCGCCTCAGCGCCTCGGGCAGGCGGACCCGCACGTCCACGCCCTCCCCCTCCTCGTCCTCGTAGGTGGAGACCACCTGGCCCCCCACGAGGGCGCCGAGGCTCTGGACGAGGGCCGACGTGTTGAGGCCGAGGGAGGCGGCGCGTTCGCGGTCCACCACGAGGCGGTATTCGGGCAGGTCCTGCTCGAGGGTGGCCTCCAGGTCCACGATCCCCTCGATGCCGAACATCTTGCGCTTCAGCTCCTGGGCGTACCGCTTGAGCGTGGGGATGTCCTCCCCCTTGATGAGGACCATGAGGGGCTTCTGGAAGGTATCCGGGTCCTCGAGGAGGGAGATCTGAAGCCCCGGGATCGCCTCCAGGCGCCTCCGCATGTCCGGCATGAGCTCCGCCTGGGAGCGCTTCCGCTCGGAGCGGTCCTTCAGCTTCACGTAGATCTGGGCGTCGCGCACCGTGTCCGTGTCGGCGGGCGCGATGGCCGCGTAGGTGTGCTGGATTTCGGGATAGGTCCCCAGGACCCCCAGGGCCGCGGAGAGCCGACCCTTGGTCTCCTCAATGGAGGCGTCCGGGGCCGTCTTCATCCGGATGAGGAACTCGCCGTGGTCGAAGGCGGGCATGAACTCGCCCTGGAGGTTGAAGAAGAGGGCCAGGCCCGCCACGAAGGCCGCCCCGGCCACCGCGAAGACGGTGAGGCGGTGGTCCAGGGCCCATCCGATGACGCCCCGGTAGCCCTCCGCCGTCCGGTCGAACCACTCGTTGAACCGGTCCAGGATGCGCGCCAGGAGGTGGCGCTTCCCCTTGCGCTCGATGTCGGGGTCGATCCACCGGCTGGAGAGCATGGGGTCCAGCGTGAAGGAGACGAAGAGGGAGACGAGCACGGCGAAGGCCACCGTGATGCCGAACTGGAAGAAGAAGCGCCCGATGATCCCCTTCATGAAGGCCACGGGGACGAACACCGCCACGATGGAGAGCGACGTGGCGAGGACGGCCAGGCCGATCTCCGCCGTCCCCTCCCGGGCCGCCGTGAAGTGGTCCTGCCCCTTCTCGAGGTGCCTCACGATGTTCTCCCGCACCACGATGGCGTCGTCGATGAGCAGGCCGATGGCGAGGGAGAGGGCCATCAAGGTCATGACGTTGAGCGTCATGCCGAAGAAGTACATGGCGATGAAGGAGGAGATGACCGAGATGGGGAGCGTGAGCCCCGTGATGACGGTGGAGCGCCACGAGTTGAGGAAGCAGAAGACGATGAAGACCGTCAGGAGCCCGCCGAGGATCAGCGTCACCTGCACGTCGTGGACCGACTCCCGGATCATGACCGACGAGTCCCGGACCAGGGTGATCTCGGTGCCCGGGGGAAGCTCCGCCTCCAGCCGCGCGATCTCCTCCTTCACGGCGTCGGCCAGGCCCACGGTGTTCGCCTTGGACTGCTTGAGCACGTCCAGCGCCACGGCGGGGACGCCGTTCACGAGGGCCAGGGACCGCTGTTCCTCCACGCCGTCCACGACCTGGGCCACCTCGCCGAGCGTCACGGGGTGGCCGGCGCGCTGGCCGATGACCATGGCGCCGTACTCGGCCACGGAGTCGGGCTTGCCCTCGATGCGGATGGGCATCTCCGTGCCCCCCCGCGTCAGGCGTCCGAGGGGCGTGTTCACGTTCTCCGAGGCGAGGCCCGCCATGACCTCGTTCACGCCCATGCCGAGGGCGTCGAGGCGCGCCGGGTCCACGTTCACGCTCACCTCGCGCTCGGAGGTCCCCACGAGGTTCACCTCCCCCACGCCCGCGATGTTCTCGATGCGGCGCTTGATCTTCCGGTCCACCAGGGTGGTGAGTTCCCGGGGGGAGAGCGCCGTGGACTTCACCGCGACGGAAACGACGGGCATCCCGGCGATGTCCAGCTTCTGGATCACCGGCTCCTTCATGGCCTCGGGCAGGTCGTTGCGGATGGCGTTGATCTTGGCCCGGGCGTCCTGGGAGGCCTCGTTGATCTTCACGTGCAGTTCGAACTCCACCATGACCGACGAGAGGCCCTCGCGGGAGGTGGAGTAGATGTGCTTCACACCGGGGATGGGGTTTACGGCCTCCTCGATGAGCTTGGTCACCTCCCTCTCCACGGTCTCCGGCGAGGCGCCGGGGTACTCGGTCACGATGGAGAGGATGGGGAACTCCACGTCCGGGAAGAGGTCGATGGCCAGCCGCCGGTAGGAGAAGAGGCCCAGCGTCACCAGCACCAGCATGAGCACCGAGGCGAAGACGGG
>JBFMHB010000092.1 GCA_040752915.1 Acidobacteriota bacterium | reverse complement strand
TCGCTTTCTGACAAAGGCTTTCCTCGGCATGACCTGCTGCTCCTTACCCTCTTTTTCAAAGAGCAACGGCCCCCCTGTGGGGCCCGGGCGGAAACCAGGATCAGGACTTCGGCCGCTTCGCTCCGTATTTCGATCTGCCCTGACGGCGGGCATCCACGCCCGTCGTATCCAGCTTGCCGCGGATGATGTGGTAGCGCACGCCCGGAAGGTCCTTGACGCGGCCGCCGCGGATCAGCACCACCGAGTGCTCCTGGAGGTTGTGCCCGATGCCGGGGATGTAGGTGGTGACCTCCATCCCGCTGGTGAGGCGGACGCGCGCCACTTTCCGTAGCGCGGAATTGGGCTTCTTGGGCGTTGTGGTGTACACGCGGGTGCAGACGCCCCTTTTCTGCGGGTTGGAGCGGAGGGCCGGGCTCTTGGTCTTGTACTGGACCGCCTTCCGTCCCTTCCGCACGAGCTGATTGATGGTCGGCACTCTCTGCCTCCTTCCGTCGCCCTTGCGCGGAGACTTTCTCCCCGATAGGGGAAAAAGCCGCATCATCTTACACGGCGAGGGACCCAGTGTCAAGACCTATGGGTCGGCAAATGAAGGAGATCGGACCCAACATCTTGGGGCGCGCCGCCGGACCACCCCCACGGCCCCTCGCCTCCTCCGGCCCTCGTGCTATGTTTGTGGGCCAGGGAGGCCCCCATGGAGTCGCGGGACTGGATGCAACGGGCCCTTGTCCTCGCCGCCGAGGCGGGCCGCGACGGGGACGTGCCCGTGGGGGCCGTCCTCGCCTGTCCCGACGGGTCTTTCTTCGAGGGCCGGAATCGGGGCGAAACCGTTTCCCCCCTGGCCCACGCCGAGATGGAAGCCCTGTCCGCCGCCCTGGCCGCAAGGCACCGGAACGATTTGCGGCAGGCCACTCTCTACGTGACCCTCGAGCCCTGCCTCATGTGCCTCGGGGCTCTGGTCCACGCGCGAATCGGCGGCCTCGTTTACGCCGCACCGGAGCCGCGCTTCGGGGGGGTGGCCCACCTTCAAGCCCTGTGGAAGGAGGGCCGTTACCCCCACCGATTCCCCGTCGCCTCGGGCCTGATGGAGGAGGAAGCCCGCGCCCTGTTGCGGGAATTCTTCGGTGCTCGGCGCGGCGGCCTCTCCCCACCCGCCCCTTAGGGGCCTGGTCCTCCTCCCCGATTTCCTCTATAATCCCCCCCCGCGGAGAGATGGCCGAGTGGTCGAAGGCGGCGGTCTCGAAAACCGCTGTACCCCTAAAGGGTACCGGGGGTTCGAATCCCTCTCTCTCCGCCAAAATAAAGGACTTACGGGCGATCATGGGGTTCCCCCTTCGGAGGCAGAGGGGGCCATGTTTACCGATTTTTTACCAAATCGGTCCAGGGCCGTGACGGCCTCCTCCAGGAATCCGGGGGCAAGGTGGGCGTAGCGCAGGGTCGTTTCAATGGCCCGGTGGCCGAGGATTCTTTGAACGATCACCAAAGGGGTCCCGGCCATTACGAGCCATGAGGCGGAAGTATGGCGGAGGGTATGCCACGAAGCGCCCTCTAGGTCCGCCGCCTTTACGGCCTTCTCGAACGTCTTCCGAAGGCAGGAGTTGTACCGCCCGCCGAATCTTTGGAACACGAGGGCATCCCCTCGAATCCCTCGGGGGAGGGAATCCAGGGCTTGCCGGGCCGTACGGTCTAGGGGCACCCGGCGGGAGCGTTTCCCCTTCGCCCTTGCCGCTCGGATTGTGATCTGCCCGAAGGCACCCTGGGAGAAGTCCACATCGGCCCAAGTAAGGCTTAGAAGTTCGCCAAGCCGAAGGCCGGTGTGGATGCTGAAGAGAATGGCCGCGCGAACCGTAGGCTCGGAGGTTTGGGCCAAGAGGGTTTCGGCTTCCTCCGGGCTTAGAAAGCGGTCCTTCCTCGATTCAGGGCGGAAAAACTTCACCCGCGAAACGGGATTCAGGGAGCAAAGACCGCTTTCAATGCACAGGTTGAAGAGTCGTTTCAGGCGGGCGAGGCTGTTGTCCACCGACTTCTTGCAGATTGGCCGGATCCCACCTTTCCGAGGCCGGACCGCCTCCGCCGTCTTGAATCGCTCAACCTCGCCGGGGGTGATTTCCCCCAGGGTCTTCCCACCGAAGAAGGCCACCCATCCCGCCGCGAATTCCTTGTCCCGCCTGTGCGTTGTGGGACGGGTGTTGATTTCGCTCCATTGTAGGAAGGTCTTTACCGCCTCGTTAAAGGGGGTTGCCGCCTCCTTTCTCCGGTCAATATACCGACCTTCAATGATTTGCCCTCTTACGGCGTACAGGGCTTGACGCGCAAGGGTCACGGTTGGGAACCTCCGCCGGACCTTGCGCCCCTGATAGACCCATTCCGCCGCAAAGCGGGGCTTCCCATCCTTGCCCGGTGGAAGTTCGTAAAGGCCGGGCTCCAGTCGCCTCCAGGTCGTTCCTCTCAATCCACCTCCTTTCACTCCGACAGTTCCGCCTCCCGGTCCCCAGGCCGAGGGCGAACCCACTTCTAGGTGATCGGCGGAGGCTATCACTCCCCGCCCTCCATGTGCTTTGGAGTGTCCTTCGGCGGGAGCCCTCGAACGTATCGAATGAGCGCGTCGCCGTGGATGAGGTACGTCGTACCGCCGAAGGGGTGAACCGCGCCGAGTTTTCTTTCCCGTACCAGCCGACGTACCGAATCGGGCGTTACCCCTAAGATTTGCGCGGCCTCCGCCGGACTGAACACCTTTCCTTTAAGACCATCAAGATCAATCGGCATCCCACACCCTCCCAGGTCAATCTATGCCCCTGTTGCGGTGTTGACAAGTTTGCATCCTCGCGCGCGCGCGAGAATACGCGCCGTCACGTCCGATAAAAAACATTATGTCAAATCGTATCCTGTTCATTTTAAAAGACGAAGGCCATTTTCGGCCCATTCTTGGCCCTTCCGAACCTTCCGAAAGTGCCCCACCCCCATATCTTGGGGTGGGCGTCCAAGCCCGTGAGAGGCCCCAGGACGGGCGGGGGCGTGCAAACCCCCTCGCCCGTCCCTTTCCGCGATTCCTGGACCGCCTCACGGGGTCTCATGCCCGTTCCAGAGGTTTGCTCGTCCGAAACACTAAGAGGGCCGCGTGGTCAGGGTACCGCTCCGAAACGATCCGCTCGAATTCCTCGGGGGTGAGTCCGGCGGGCACGGGCTCTTTCCCGATGGATTCCACAGACCGCCAGTTGCCGGAGCCTTCGGGCTCCTCCACAAAACGGCACACGATGAAGTCCGCCCCTCGCGCCGCCGCCGTCCGGCTTAGGGCCTCAACCCGCCGTCGAAGGGAGTTCATTGGGACACCGGGCACCCTCGCCGGGCGTACCATTCCCGGAGGGTTTCTCCTTCCTGTGGCGGAGGAACCTTCTGGGCCACCCCATCCAGTTGCACGATTCGGTCCCAAACGGTCCGCATCATGTCGGGGTCGTCGAGCGAATCCACCTTGAACCCACCGGCCAGGCGTTCAAGCCGCTGTTGATGTCCATTCATTGATAGATTCCTCCATGTCGCCGATCTTCTCCCGCCTTCCTTTCGAGGGTTTCGAGCCGGTCAAGAAGGTCAGACTGTTCAAAGGCCCGCAAAAGGCCCGAGCATAGCAGGGCCACCGTCCGCGCGCGTTCTACCGTGCTAATGGTCTGATCTTCGAGGAGCGCCGCCACCTGCCCGTGAAGAACGTGAATCACATCCCGCGCGTTCTCAAGCCGCAATTCAGCGAGGCCCGGCAAGGGTTTTCGGGCGGGTTTATCCGCCGCTCTCCGCCGCCTGAGCGAATCCCTCACTGCCGCCCGCCGAAGTTCCGGGTCTTTGTAGGGCATCGGTGTTACTCCTCCCCCGAGCGCCTTGCAGGTTCGACCTCAAGGGTGGGGTGCCGCGCCACGCCGAAGTGAATCTTGCGCTTCTCCCCGAGTCGCCGGAGATAGTTCACCCGGTCCGTTCTCATCTCGGCGAGGAAGCGCCGCAGAATCTGCCCTCCCGGATGCGACACCCGTTCCCCGGCGGGGTTGTGGAACCCTCCGTCAAAGCGCCGGAGGGCGTCGTGGGCCTCTCCGAGCACAAGGGCCAACGTAGCGTAACTTCGTTCTATCCTATCCACGAGGGCGGGCATGGATTCCGCGAGGGTGTCCAATTCGGCCTTTTCCGCCTTGGACCGCTCCACGGCAAGGGCTTCGGACTTGCCGGCAATCGCTTCAACGAGGGAGGAAAGCCGTTCCTGCCAAGCGGTCCACAGGGCCTTGGTACCCTTGAGGGCCATTCCTTCCGGCAGATCCGCCCCGGTTCCAATTTCTTCATCGTCGGCTTGACGCAGGGCTTCCCTGTAGGCGATTTCTGCCGCCGCCGCCTGTTCGCGGGCCTCTTGCGTCTTTCGCCGGGCTTGTTCCGCCTGGGCGTGAAGATCGGTCAGTTCGGCCTCAAGCCTGTCCGTTGCGTCAAGGAGCATAGCGGAGCCTCCCCTTGGCCCGGCGGGCCTTGAGGAACCCGGCGGGGTCCAGTTGCGCCCAAGCGAGATCACGCCGTAAGGCCGTGAGTTCTTCGCGGGAAAGGCGGTCCATTCCATTCCGGCCTATGTCCGCGTCCACGGTCCTCTCGATCTGTGCCCTCGCCGAATCGTCCAGAGACGCCCAAAGTTCGTCAAACGCATCCGCCGCCGTCTTCATCGGGAACCGCCTTTCGGGACAAGCCGAAGGGCTTGCACTTTGGGAAGACCGGGCACCAAAGGACCGGCCCATCCGGTGAGGGTTGCACCTTTGGCGAAATAGGGGGTCAGGGCCGTCACCGCCCTTTCGGGGTGCGTGACGATCACGAGGGGCCGATGCTGATAATCCAGGACCGCCACGGCCTCACCGTCGGCCACGTCCCGCGCCGCCACAGGGACTTCGTTGGGTTTCGTTCTCTCACCCAGAAAAATGTCGTACTTCATGCGTTCTCCTTTCTGCGTTCTGTTTCAGGCGTTTGAGGGGGTGAGTACCATTCCTTTTCAATGAACCGCGACAGTTCAAGACGCCTGCGGTTGTCCTCGTCCGTGAAATCCCGCGCGTAGTTTTCCAGGTAGTTTTGAGCGTTTTCCAGAATCCGCTCTCGGTTTCCGTGCAGAATATGCGGGGGCACCCCAAGGCGGTGAAGGCTCTCCTTTAATCCCGCGTTGGGGTCCCGCGCTTTCCGCCCTGAATCGCCGGTTGATTCGAGGGCGGCGAGACGCTCCCCGATCCGCTCCAGAATGAAGCCGGGGGTTCGCGGTGGGTTCGGTGCGGAAAAAACTTCCTCCACCGCGATTAAGGCGATTTCCAGGGGCCGAATGGCGAGGAGGCCGCGTACACCATCCAAGAGGCTCCGGCGTTGGGCTCCGGTGAAGGTGTTGGGTTGTGCTTTTGCCTCAATCTCCTGAACGAGGCGGGCGGCGGGCGCGACACTCTCCGAATCCTCTACAGAAGACGATCCTGCAGGGCCGCCGCCGCCGCCTGAGGATATACGTTTGGGGATATAAGTCTGAGGACTGGGGTTCGCCAGGTGGTTCATTTGGTGGTTCGCCTTTCTGAGAATTGGCTTGTTTCATCAACCTGAAAGCCGGTCCATTTGGTGGTGCATTCGGTGGTTCGAGGGTGGTTCATTGTTTCTGAAATATCCATATGTGACATATGCGTTTGGCGGTTTGAAAAGAGGCTCTCCAACCTCACCCAATTGGTCTCAATGAACGCTTTCACCCGTCGGTGGCCCCACCCCCAACGGCGTCGAAGTTCCCGAGTCGAAGGAAGGCCTTCTCGCTCCGCATAAAGGCAGATGGATACGAGAGCCTCAAGGTCCGTGTACACGCGCCCCCGTGTCGCCTTTGGAAGGTAGTCGTAGGCAAGGCGAGTCGGAACCCGTGTAAACGACTGGTCGGATCGCACGGGCTAATTTCGCTTTTCCGCTGGGACAGCAGTTTGGGCAAGATGCCGCTCCAGGTCCGAGCGCCTGAACCTGATTCTGCGGCCTAGCCGTACAAAGGGCAGTTGTCGCCGGGCTACGGCAGTATAAACCGCTCCCCGAGTGAGTTTCAGGAGTTTTCCCGCCTCCTCCACCCTTAGGAATTCATCCATAGGCGCGTGTCTCCTTTCTTCACCGTAAATTTACGGCAAAGGGCGGGAGGCTAACAAGTGTTTAGGAATGAAAAATAAGGCTAAAATGTAATTCTTGCTAGCAAGAATTACGTTCTTGATTTTCGGAGTCTGCAGAGTATGTTTTTCACCGAGCCCCAGGTTCGGGAAGAACCATTCGGGGAGATTACTTTTTTCCTCTCAATGCGCCAACCTAACCAACCTTCATCCAGGGCTTTGTGGACCTTTCGGGCATCGTTGGATTGAATATTCTCACACAACGCCTTAAGCGACGCTTCGAAAATTGCCGCGTTCTTGGTCCACCCTCCCGCGTATCCCCCCTTTCTCTGCCCCCAGTTACTGCGGCGTGCTATCTCCGCTTCCCTTTTTCGTTGGGCATCCACCGCCTCCCACCACTTCCCCTTCCAATTGATGTGTTGACCGAATGAGTCCTCCATGCGGTCCTTCTCTTCCTTCGCCATCTGTTCAAGAAACGCTCCACGCCTCGACTTCGGTCCTCTGAATGAGGGCCTTTCAATCCAGGAGCGCCAGGGCTCGAACCATCGAACTAGGTAAAGCACCTGCGCCTGCCGATCTCCCTCTCTCGCCCTCCTCAGGTACTCCTGCTCTTTACTTAGGTAATCCTGAATGTCCGCAGGTGTCAGGGCTTCAAGCATTGCCAGGTCGGTTACTGTGAGGTATTCCTCATTCACGGTCCGGCGCTCCCCTCCAGCCTCCGAGGGGTGGGGACGGGGGCGGGGAGGTCGGAGCCGCCTCCCCCGGTCCAGGCCGTCGCCGGAACCGTTGCCCCCGTGTTACAGCCTCAAACTAACGATTCCCGCCGGGTCATTCAACCTCCGTCGCCGCTTGCCACAGCCTGTGGGCGAGGGCACGGAGCCGCGCCGCCTTCGCTCCACCGTAGTCAGCGGCCGCCACGTCCACGAGGGTGTAGAGGTCTCTCGCTTGATCCCGAAGGGGCCTTCCATCCCATTCGATGGGGTCCGGCCATTGCACCCCCTGGTGACTCGGGTCCAGGGCTTCGGCGGCCTCCAGGATCAACGCGCGGAGGGTGTCGCATTCCCACTCCTCGCTTCCAAGGGCACC
This sequence comes from Acidobacteriota bacterium, assembly GCA_040752915.1. Taxonomy (NCBI): domain Bacteria; kingdom Pseudomonadati; phylum Acidobacteriota; species Acidobacteriota bacterium. Next base: position 618 of record JBFMHB010000092.1, on the reverse strand, counting down.
CGGAGGCAAACCGAGGAAGCGCCGAGCCGCCGCCCTCTCCCCGGGAGAACGCACCTCTCGCTTCGCCCAAGCCTCCACGAAGGCCGAAGCCCCCTCGCCTGAGGGTAGGACATCCCCCGGCCCGTAAACCGCTCCATTACGGGCCAGGACGGGCACCCCGTAGGATGAAGCCGCGTGTTCCACCGTGAGCCAAAAGCCGTCCTTCACGAAGATATTGTCCATCTTCTCCTCCTCCGGTCCGGGACCGGGAAAAATGTTTACCGAATGTTTACCGAATTCCCGTAAAAAAGGGCCGATTTCTGCCGACTGGCGTATAAATTGCAGGGCAAAAAAAAGGCCTGCAATATAAGGGAAAATCAACAAGGACAAGGGGTTGCGAGAGGGCTCTTTCTCGTTCTCGAAAACCGCTGTACCCCTAAAGGGTACCGGGGGTTCGAATCCCTCTCTCTCCGCCAGAGGGCTTCTTCGAAGGCATCCCGCACAGGACGTGGTTGGAGAGGGATTCGAAGCCCAAGGGGGCGCCGCGTGACGCCCCGAGCGAGAACGCGACCGGAGAGGGAGCGTTCGCAGCCGGAGCGTCCGCGGAGGATTCCTTGGGCCGGCTTTCGCAGCCCCGCT
>JBFMHB010000091.1 GCA_040752915.1 Acidobacteriota bacterium | reverse complement strand
GTGGACTATCTCGGCTCGCGGCTGGAGGAATGGCGGAAAGACGGAGTCCTTTCGGACCGGCCCCTCGAGACGATCCTGCCCTCCAAGGACTTCGTGGAGGCCGGGGCCAAGGTCCTCGCGTCTTCCCAAGGGTCCCGCGACTACCAGGACGACTACCGAAGGCTCTTCACCGCCCTCCAGCTCGAGGAGGAGGTCAGCCGCTTCTACAAGGGCCTCGTGGCCTCCCTGGAGGACCCCCGGGCCAGGGCGATGTACCAGCGCTTCCTGGAGATCGAGGACGGCCACACGGCCATCGTCCAGGCCGAAACGGACGTCCTGACTCGAACGGGGTATTTCTTCGAGTTCCAGGAATTCAACTTGGAGGAGTAGGGAGGTTCCGCCTGCGCCAATGGGGCCCTCCTTCGGGGGGGCCTTCGCGTTTGGAGGGGCCGTGAGGGCGGTTCAGGCCGAATCGCCCGGCCTGGCCCAGAGAACGAAGGCCAGGAGCAACACCACCACGGCCGTCCCCGCGGCGGTCCAGTAAGGGGCCGCGCTTCCCAGGCGGGTGAAGGCGTACACCCCCCAGAAGGGGCCGAGAATCCGGGCCAGGGACGCCATGGACTGGTACACCCCGAGGATTCCCCCCTGCTCGTCCTCGGCCGACAGGCGGGACACGAGGGAGGAGAGGGCCGGACCCACGAGGCCCGCTCCCAGGGCGAGAATCGGCAGGAGTCCGAGGAGGGCGGGAAGGGAGGCCACCCCCACCAGGGCGAGGTACGCGGGGAGGAGGAGGGCGGCGCCGGAGAGGATCAACTTGCGCTCCCCGAACCTCCGGGAGAGCCTCCCGATCAGCCCACCCTGCACCAGGGCGGCCAGGACGCCGATGAACACGAACAGGTAGGTGACCTGGATCATGGACAGCCCGAACCGCTCCAGCAGGAGCAGGGCGAAGGTGGACTCGAAGTTCGCGAAGGCGAAGGTGGAGAGGAAGAACAGCACCAGGAGGAGGCCGACCTGGGGGTGGCGCAGGGCGGCTTCCAACTGCCTCAGCTTGAACCATCCCTTATCTGAGACCGGCGCTCGGGCGCGGCGCTCGGGGGGCCAGGTCTCGGGAAGAGTGAGCCAGGCCAGGATCAAGGCCGTCGCCGAGAGGGCCGCGGCCAGGAGCCCCGGGAAGGAGTGGCCCAGGCGATGGGCCGTGCCGCCGAGGGCGGGCCCCAGGATGAAGCCCAGGCCGAAGGCCGCCCCGATGAGCCCCATTCCGCGGGCCCGGTCCTCGGGCCCCGTGATGTCCGCGATGACCGCCTGGGCCGTCGCCACGTTGGCGCCCATGATACCTCCCGCCACGCGGGCGGCGACCAGCATGGCGAAGGAGTCCTGGAGGGCGAAGAGAAGGTATCCGGCCACCGTCCCCGCGAGGGACAGGAGGAGCACTGGCCGCCGCCCGCAGCGGTCGGATATGCGTCCCATGACCGGGGCGAAGAGGAACTGCATGAGGGAGTAGGAGGCCATCATGAAACCGAAGGCCACCGGCGTGGGGTGGTAGGCCTCCCCGTACAAGGGGAGCAGGGGGATGACGATCCCGAACCCCATGAGGTCGATGAAGACGATGAGGAAGACCAGGGCCAGCGGGGATCGGGCTTTCACCTATCCTCCCATGGAGTGCGCGCCCCGGCCGTGCGCCGGGACCTTTGGGATGGACGAACCCCGCCACCGGATGGCGCCCGATGGGCGGGGAGACAGTATTTCACAGGGCGGCGCGGCTGCCAAACGGCCGGAGGTTCCCAATACCCGCGATCGGAAAGGGGACCGACCTTGAAAGCCTGGGCGGAGGGTCGATTCCGTGGTCAACGGCTTGCGCCCTCTCAGGGGCTCGGGCAGCCTCCGGGCCCCGCTCCCGAGGGAGCGAAGCAGCCCCAAGGGTGGGGCCCCCGGAGGATTCTGCGCGCGGGGTGAGGGAGGCCGTCCCTCCCCGTCCGGAGAGATCTCGCTTCTCCCCTGTGTACCCGGGAACCGGCTCAAGTCACCCTCGCTTCCCTCGCGGGTCTTGGAGGGAGCGCGAGGCCCGAAAAGGAGGTGCGGGAGCCCCGAAGGGCTCCCGCGAGAGGGAAGGGAGGGGGTTAGGCAACGCCTTTTTTCAAGCAAGGTGCATGCCAGCCGAAACGGGCCGAATCGGGCCGTTTCAAGGACGAAAAGGTGTGCCACAAAGGCACGGTGTGCCATTCGAGCGGGGTACCGGCCCCCCCGGCGGCCTTCGAAGGCCTTTCATCGGGGGTCGAACGGCGCCCGAAGGCCCGGAGAAAAGAGGCCCCGTCGTGCTGTCGGGGACCCGACATGAGTCATAAAGGACCCACGGCTTGCGGGGGGAAAAAAGAAGAGCCCCTTGCGGGGCCGTAAGAGGAATGGAGGGGGGTATGAGGATGACGATTGATGAAGCAAGAGGCGTGCCACCCTCCGGTCATTCCTCCTGGGGGATGTTGTAGAAAAAGCGGAAGACCGCCGACAGTTCGGGGGCGGTGACCTGCTCGGGGAGGGGCGGAAGCGGGTTGGAGGAAATCAGCGCGTTCATGGCGGACTGGTCGTAGGAGGGGATCCCCGAGGGTCGGTCCAGGTAGATGTCGGTGATGCGGCCGTCCTTCTGGATCGAGAACCGGATCGCGACCCACCCTTTTTGCCGCAGCACCATCTGGGCCTGGGGTATGCGCCAGTTGCTCTCCACACGCTCCTGGACCTGGCGGGCGTAGGGGCCCAGGTCCCACGCCGCCGTGTCGAAGGAGAGGGCCCCCGTATTCAGCCGGCTGGCGTTGGGGTTGTCGTACCCGCCCTGGAGGCTGCCCACCATCATTTGTTGGATTTGGCTGGCGAGGGCTCCCGGCCGGGCGGCTCCGGGGCGGCCGGCCTCGGCGCGGTGCGGATCGGCCACGACCGGCCTCTGGGTGGGGGATGAAGCGGCCTCCCCCGCGTCTCCCACGGGGAGCCCCTTCTCCGCCTCCGACGGGGTCCCGGGCGCGATCTCCCGGCCGGGCTTCCCCTTCACGGGTTTGGCCTCCACGTTCCGGGCGGGGCGGGAGGGGGCCGCCGCCTCGCTCCGGGGCGAGGGCTGTTCCGCGCGGGCCGGAGCGCCCGGAGGCTCGGGCCGGGCGGAGGGCGGCCCGCCGGGCGAAGGCTGGACCGAAGGCCGGGTTGCGGGGGCGTCCCCGGGCCCTCCGCTCTGGCGCACGGGGCTGCGCCCGAGGGAGGTGGGATCCGGGGAGGAGCCCTTGCGAGGGTCGGGGCTCGCGCCCCTCCGGTTCACGTCCGAGAGCCGGGAAGGATCGAGGGGAGGCTCCTTTGAGGGCTCCATGTCCTTCACGTAGATGAACCGCACCGGCCGGCCGTTCACCTCCTGGGGGAGACGGCGCGCCGCCTGGTTGAATCGTTTCGGGTCGGAGGTCGCGGTCATGTACTGCCGGCCCCCCACCAGCACGATGAGCAGGTGCAACCCCAGGGCGAGCAGAAAGGCCGCGCTACGGGTCCAGCGGTCTTTCATGCAAGGCCTCCCGCGCACTGCAGGAAGGCGGCCCGCACGGGCGCAAAGTCCGTACCTGGATGGGCCGGATGGATCCGGTTGGTCAGCAAGATGAAGGTCCTCCCCTCGCCCGGCTCCAAGTACGCCGCGGTGCCCGTGAAGCCTTCGTGGCCCACGGATCCTGCTGGCAAGAGTGGTGCCACGGTCCAACCCTCGGAATCAGCCGCTTTCCATCCGGCCGTCCGGCGCTGGCCCCGGCCGTGGGGGCTCGTCCAGGCCAGGTCGAGAGAGCGGGCGCTGAGGAAGCCCGCGGAAGGGCGGAAGGCGTCGCAGAGCCGTTCCACCGCCCCGAGGGAGGCGAAGAGACCCGCGTTTCCTGCGACGCCGCCGAGGAACCGGGCGTTCCCGTCGTGGACCTCCCCCCAGGCCAGACCCGGGGCGAAGGGAGGGGGGAGGGCGCCGTGGGGACGGGCCAAGGCGGTCTCGTGGGCGCCGTCGAGTTCCGTCGCGGCGGTCCTCGGGCGGACCGATTCGGGAGGACGAAACAGGGCGCTTTCAGCCGGCAGGCCCAGCGGCTCCGCCACGAACTTCTGGAACAGGCGATCCAGGGACGCGCCCAGGCGTTCTTCCAGGTGAAGGCCCAGGAGAAGGTATCCGAGGCAGGAATACTCGGCCTGGCCGGAGGGAAGGCGCCGGGGGCATCGGGAGGCGAGCCAGGTCCGGGCCTCGGCTCGTCCGCTCGAGAAGGCGTACAAGGGAAGCCACGGAGGGAAGCCCGCCTGGTGGCGGAGAAGGTCGAGACCCGTGCAGGGGGGATCCGTCTCCGGAACGGGCTCCAGAAGGTCCAGCCGGCCGTCCTGGGCGGCACGCAGGGCGACGAGGGCCGTGGCGAGGGGCTTGGTCAAGGAGGCCAGGTCCCACAGCGTGTCCCCGGCGGCGGGATGGCGCTCGGGGTGGGAGACCGCGCTACCGCCCCAGCCGGAAGCCAGCCTTTGCCCCCCCCGGGTCACGGCCCAGGCGAAGCCGTGGGCCTCGGGAGAGCAGAGACGGCCCAGGAGGGCGTTCACTCCAGCGGGGTCTGCTGGGCCATGCATGTGAGGATGGCCTGTGCGACGGCCACGGCGTCCCGAGCCGCGCGTCCGTCCACCCGGGGCGATTCATGGCCCCCGAGGATCGCGGCGAAGTGCTCGAGCTCTCTCCGGAGGGGCTCCTTCTTCTCCACGGCCACGGGCACCTTCTGGATGGCGCGTCCGGCGGGTCCGTCTTCGACGCGGTAGCATTCGACGGCCTGCTCGGCGTAATCCACGCTCAGGTAGGCGTCCTTCTGGAAGAGGCGGAGCTTCCGGACCTTGTCCCGGGAAATCCGGCTGGCCGTCAGGTTGGCGACGCAACCCCCCTCGAAGGTGAGGCGCGCGTTGGCGAGGTCCACGTAGGGCGTGAGCACCGAAACGCCCACCGCCTCCACCTTGGAGACGGGGCGTCTGACCAGGCTCTGGGCGATCTCGATGTCGTGGATCATGAGGTCCAGCACCACGTCCACGTCCAGGGACCTCGGCACGAAGACGCCCAGCCGGTGGACCTCAAGGAAACCAGGATGGTGAACGTGGGCCGAAAGGGCCTCCACGCCCGGGTTGAAGTGTTCGATGTGGCCCACCAGGAGCGGGGCGCCGGACCGGGATTGAGCCTCCAGGATGGCGTCGCACTCCTCGAGGGTGGTGGCCATGGGCTTTTCGCACAGCACGCCGATTCCGGACTCCAGGAAGCGCACGGCCAGGTCCCGGTGAAGGCGCGTGGGGGCCGCCACGACGACGCCGTCCACCGCCGGGAGAGGGTCTCCGGGACCGAGAGCCGGCACGCCGTGTCGTCCAGCGATCTCCGCCGCGCGGGCGCCGTCGGCGTCCACGACGGCGGCCAGGCGGACGCCTTCGAGATCGGCCAGTATCCGCGCGTGATGCTGTCCGAGGCTCCCCACGCCCACCACGGCGATCTTCAATTCGCCCATCGGCCGCCTCCCTTTCCGGGGCCCCTCCTCACCTCTGGATGCCCCGCTTGGACTCCCGGATGAACCGGAGGAGATACGCCACCTCGGGCACGGTTCCGTATTTCTGTTCCGCCACGCCCAGCGCCTCCGTGAAGAGGAGCTTGGAATGGAAGAGGGTCCGGTAGGCCCCCTTCAGGGCCTCGATGGACTCGGCGGAGAAGCCCTTGCGCTGGAGGCCGATGGTGTTCACGCCGTAGGTCTTCCCCTCCCCGCGGGCGCCCACCGTCTTCATGTAGGGGAGGACGTCCCGGGTGATGATGGAGCCGCCGCCGATGAAGGCGTAGTCGCCCACCGTGCAGAACTGGTGAATGGCGGAGAGGGCGCCCACGGTGGAGTGCTTGCCCACGTGAACGTGGCCCGCCAGGGTCGCGTTGTTGGCGAAGATCACGTTGTCGGAAACCACGCAATCGTGGGCGATGTGGCAGTAGGCCATGTAGAGGCCCCTGCTCCCCAGCCGCGTGATCCTCTGCTCCTTGGTGGTGGCCCGGTTCACGGTGACGAATTCGCGGAACACGTTGCCGTCCCCGATGATCACCTCGCTCGGTTCGCCCTTGTAGCCGATGTCCTGGGGAGGTCCGCCGATGGCCGCGTGGGACACCATCGTGTTGCCCGCCCCCAGGGTCACCTTGCCGTGAAGCACGCAGTGAGGACCCAGGGAGCACCCCTCTCCCAGGGTCACCTCGGGGCCCACGTAACAGAAGGGGCCGATGGTGCAGCCGTCGGCGATGTTCGCCCCTTTCTCCACCACCGCCGTCGGATGAATGGTCGTCGTCATCGGTTGTGCTCCCGGGGCGGGCCCGCGGCCGCCCTCAGCGGTCCACCATGGCGGAGAGGATCACCGCCTCGGCCACGAGGTTCCCGTCCACGTACGCCTTGCCTTGAAGCTTGCACGTGGAGGACTTCAGGCGAAGCACCTCCACCTCGAACCGGAGCTGGTCTCCGGGCACGACGGGGCGCCGAAAGCGGGCCTCGTCGATCCCCGCAAAAAGGACCAGTTTGTTCTCCCGGTCCGGCATGTCCTTGAGGAGGAGGACCCCGCCCACCTGGGCCATGGCCTCCACGATGAGCACTCCCGGCATGACCGGCTTGCCTGGAAAGTGCCCCAGGAAGAACTCCTCGTTCACCGTCACGTTCTTGATGCCCACAATGCGTTTTCCCGGATCGATCTCCAGGATGCGGTCCACGAGAAGGAAGGGGTAACGGTGGGGCAGGATTCTCTGGATCTCCACCACGTCCATCATGCCTCAGTCCTCCGCCTTCTGCTTGGCCAGGGCTTCCTCCAAGGTCTTGAGTCGGCGGGCCATCTCCTCGAGCCGCCCGCAAAGGGCCCGTTCCTTCAGCCAGGCCCTGTGGTCCTGCGCCGGGTGCCCGGTGACGAAGGCCCCATCGGGGAGGTCCTTGGTGACGGCCGACTTGGCCCCCACCTTGACGCCGTTTCCGATGCGGATGTGGCCCACGGCTCCCGACTGGCCCGCGAAGATCACGCCGCGCCCGAGGTGGGTGCTTCCGCTGATGCCGGCCTGCGCCACCAGAATGCAACCGGGTCCGGTGTGGACGTTGTGGCCGATCTGGACCAGGTTGTCGATCTTCGTCCCCGCTCCGATGCGCGTCTCGGCCAGCGTCCCCCGGTCGATGGCCGTATTCGCGCCGATTTCCACGTCGCTCTCCACCACGGCGTTTCCCACCTGGGGCACCTTGACGTGGCGGCCCTTCTCGTGGGCGTACCCGAAGCCGTCGGAGCCGACGACCACGCCCGCATGGAGCACGACGCGGTCCCCGAGTTCCGTCCCGTCGTACAGGACCACCCTCGGATAGAGGTGGCAGTCCTCGCCGAGGACACATCCGCAACCCACCACACACCCCGCCTCCACCACCGTGCGAGGCCCCAATCGGGTGCCCTCGCCGATCACGGCCAGGGGCCCCACGTGGGCGTCTCTCGCGATGACGCACCCGGCGCCGACCACCGCCGTGGGGTGAACGCCCGGGTCGAAGGTCCGCGGTGGATGAAAGAGGCCCAGCGCCCGGGCGAAGGCGACGTAGGGGTCGTCGCAGATGAGGAGGGTCTTGCCGGGAAGCCGATCCCCGGTTCCCACCAGGATCGCCCCGGCGGCGCTGTTTCCCGCGGCCTCCCGATACTTGGGGTTCGCCAGAAAGGATACGTCGCTCCCGCAGGCCCGCTCGAGGGGGGCGATCCCCCGGATGTCCAGGTCGGGGTTCCCGTCGAGCCGGGCTCCGAGGGCCTCGGCGAGGGCCGACGCCTTCATGGCGTTACGCGCCGGGATAGGCCTGGTTCATGGCGGCGATGACCTCGGTGGTGATGTCGAGCGCGTCGGCGTTGTAGAGGCAGATGCCCTTCTCGACCACCAGGGAGATTCCCTTGGACTGGGCGTACTGGGTCAGGACCCGGTTGAGCTTCTCCTGGAACTCCTCCTGCATGCGCTGGGTCCGGTTTTCCATCTCGTCCGTGGCGGCCTTGGCGAAGGCCTGGTACTCGTACATCTTCTGGGTGAACTGGCTCTGGATCTCGTCACGCTTCTCCTGGCTGATCTTCGGGTCCTTGGCCTTCTCCTCCAGGGCCTTCAAGTCGGCTTCCTTGGAGTTGATCTCGCTCTGCTTCTGGTCATGGACGCCCTTGAGGACGCCCTGGATCTTCTTCCCCTCCTTGCTTTCGTTGGCCACCTTCATGGCGTCCACGACGGCGATGCGGGTC
>JBFMHB010000090.1 GCA_040752915.1 Acidobacteriota bacterium | reverse complement strand
ACGCGCCAGGCGGTATATTTCCTTCGGTAAGCATTTCCACTGCATCGGGGGAAGCCTCCTTTCGCCGGGGAGCTTCCCCCAAATCTTATCCCCTTCGTCTCACATGTATCTGAACTTATGCAGGGCCACAAGATGAGAAGAGGGGTCAAGTCTTGTATTGCCACATTTCCCCAACAGCCTTCGTTCGCAGCAGCACAGGTTCCTGGAGTCAATCTGAGCGTACCCCTTGGAAGAAATGGGAGTCAAGGCCTCGGTGGCGGCCGGGCAGGGGTCCGTCTCGGGGACAGGTTAAGGCCAGCGGTGGGGGATTGCCTTCGTTGCGGCCGATGCTCGCATCGGCCGAAGGGCCGGCCCTTGGCGAGCAAGGGCCGCTACGGTGGAGGCCTTCGTGGGGGGAGGGCGCGGGGGCCCTCCCCTACGAAGAAGGGAGGCCTTTGGAGAGAACAGATCGGCGTCTGGCGACGCCTCCCACAGGGACAGGCATTCGGTGTCTATGGTTCGGTCCCTCGCTCCGGCCGACCGACCGGAGGGAGGGAGGCGCGTCCCGACGTCGATGGGCCTAGGGCAAGGAAGGCGAGCGGGACGGGACCGACGCGTACTGGATGTACATGGAGCGTCCCGGACCGCGAAGCCTGACGCCGCCATAGGTCCGTCGCCGTCGGCGCCCTCGGGGGGCTGGGGGGTTGGCGTTCGGTTCAGGGGTGGAGGTCGCCTTCGAAGAATCCCGGCCCGCCCGAAGGGCGGACCGAGGGAGTGGGACGCGAGGAGAAAGGCCTGCCTTTCTACGCGCGGACCCGACCTCGGGAGGAGGCGCCGAAGGCGCCGGGGCGGGAGGGGCAGGGGCATTTGGAAATTGGGATTTGGGATTGTTGGGGGGATTTGGAAATTAGGATTGGGGATTTGGGATTTGAAGACAAGGGCAACAGCGGAATCCGTGGGGCGGGCGCCCGCGCCGGCCTTCCTTTTGTTCTTCCTAGTCCCCTCGTCCCCCAGTCCCCTCGTCCCGAAAGCGAGAGCCGTGAGACGAGGCGCCGGCCTTGATTCGCCGGGAGGGGCTCCGGTATGGTGGAGCATCAATGCGGAGGTGCTCCATGGACGGCAAGGTGGCCTTGGTCACGGGCGGGAGCCGCGGCATCGGCGCGGCCATCGTCCGGTCGCTGGCAAAATCCGGCTTCACCGTGGCGGTGAACTGCCTGAAGAACGAGGAGATGGCGCGCCAGGTCCTGGCCGAGGCCGGGGGCCGGGGCGGAGTGTACCTTGCCGACGCGCGGGACCATGCTCAAGTGGAGGCCATGGTGCGGAGGGTGGAGGCGGACCTGGGCCCCGTGGCGGCGGCGGTCCACAACGCCAACGTCTCCTTCCCCATGGGCCCCTACTGGGAGCAGCCCTGGGACGCCGTCTCGGCCAAACTGCTCGGCGAGATGGGAGCCTTCCACGCCCTCGTCCGCGCCGTTCTGCCCGGCATGGTGGCGCGCAAATGGGGCCGCGTCGTGGCCGTCTCCTCCTCCCTCTCGCGCTTCGCCAGCGAGGGCTTCGGCGCCCACGCCTCGGCCAAGTCGGCCCTGGACGGCGCCTGCCGCGTGCTGGCCCGGGAGGCGGGCCCCGCGGGCGTGACGGTGAACGTGGTGGCGCCGGGCCTCGTGGACACCGACGCCACGGCCCACATGCCCGCCGAGACCAAGGGCTTCATCGCCTCCCTGACGCCCCTGCGGCGGGTGGCGGTCCCCGGGGACGTGGGCGGGGTGGTGGCCTTCCTCTGCACCGAGGAGGCCGGATGGATCACGGGCCAGTACCTGCCGCTCAACGGCGGCATGAGCACCGTTTGAGGAGGGCGCGCGCATGATTTTCGAAAACAGCATGGCCCTGGAGGGACGCCTCAAGGGAATCCTGGATCCGGCCCCCGGCAACCGCGCCGTGGTGCGCGACGCCGCGGCCTTTCGAGGCCCCCTGACGGACGAGCTCGTGGAGAACGCCGTCTTCGCGGACCGTCCCGACGTGCGCGGATGGGCCCGCTTCTTTCTCAAGCAGGCCGCCGACGCGCTGGGCATCCGCCTGGCCTCCATCCACGACCTCTACGCCGCCGTGGGGCGCGGCGAGGCGGGGGGCTTCACCGTCCCCGCCATGAACCTGCGGGGCCTGACCTACGACACGGCCCGGGCCTTCTTCCGGGCCGCCAAGCGGACGGGGTGCGGGGCCTACCTCTTCGAGATCGCCCGAACGGAGATGGTCTACACCAGCCAGCGCCCGCACGAGTACGTCGCCGTCTGCCTCGGGGCGGCCCTGCGGGAGGGCTTCACGGGCCCCGTCTTCGTCCAGGGGGACCACTTCCAGGCCAAGGCCCAGGGGTACTTCGCCGACCCCGACAAGGAGCTGTCGGGCCTGCGGGACCTCATCGAGGAGGCTCTTTCGGCGGGCTTCTACAACATCGACATCGACTCCTCCACCCTGGTGGTCCTCGAGCGGGAGGGCCTGGCGGCCCAACAGAGGGACAACGCCGCCGTCTGCGCCGAACTGACCCAGTTCATCCGCGAGAAGGAGCCGCCCGGGGTGCGCGTGAGCGTGGGGGGGGAGATCGGCGAGGTGGGGGGCCACAACAGCACGGTGGAGGAGTTCCTGGCCTTCATGGAGGCCTACACGGGGCTCCTCGGGGGCGTGGAGCCCATCAAGAAGATCTCGGTCCAGACGGGGACGAGCCACGGGGGGGTGGTGCTCCCCGACGGCTCCATCGCCAAGGTGAAGCTGGACTTCGACGTGCTGAGAGCCATCAGCGAAGCCGCGCGAACCCGGTACGGCATGGGCGGGACCGTTCAGCACGGCGCCTCCACCCTCCCCGACGACCTCTTCCACAAATTCCCCGAGAACGGGGCCGTGGAGGTGCATCTGGCCACGGGATTCCAGAACCTCGTCTACGACCATCCGGCCCTGCCAGCGGATTTCAAGGCCCGGGTGTACGCCCACCTCGACAAGGCTTGCGCCGGCGAGCGGAAGGCCGGCGAGACGGACGAGCAGTTCTATTACAAGACCCGCAAGAAGGGTTTCGGCGGCCCCCTCAAGCGCGAATGGTGGGGCCTGCCGGCGGGGATTCGGGAGGAGCTGGGCGCGGCCCTCGAGGAGAAGTTCGCCTTTCTCATCGCCCAGCTGGGCGCGGCGGGGACCGCCGAGGCCGTCGGCCGGTTCGTGAAGCCGGCGGCGCCGGCGCCCGACCTCGAGGCGGAGATCGAGGCCGCGGGCCGCACCCCGGTGGAAAAACAGGACACGAACCCTCGGGCAGACTGACCGGGCTTGTCCGGGCGGGGAGGGGCAGCTTCCTTCCCGCCCGCCGTTTTTTCATAACTTCTTGACCTATCAGCCACTTCAGGGCATAATACGGGGTCGAAGCCCCGGACGCGTCGGGGGGCTTCCTTCCTCTCGAAGCCAGCGGCATGGCCGAGGAAGTCGCGAGCGGCACCGGCGGGCGGAGCCTCCGCCTCCGGTGGGTATGGTGTGTGTTCAAGGAGGTCCGAATGTCGGCACTGCTGCTCATGGCCCAGCCCGGGGGCGCGGCGAATCAGAACCCACTCACCGCCTTCATCCCCATCGTCCTGATCATCGTCGTGTTCTACTTCCTGCTTATCCGGCCACAGCAGAAGCGGGCCAAGCAGCAGAAGGCCATGCTGGACAGCCTCAAGGCCGGGGATTCGGTGGTGACCATCGGCGGGCTCCGGGGCACGGTGGCGGCCGTGGACAACGACACGGTGGTCATACGGGCCGCCGACAACGTGAAGCTCACCTTCAACAAGTCCGCCGTGGCGGGCGTGGTCAAGAGCGAGTGAGGGGGGGGTTATGAAAGACACCATCAAGTGGCGCGTGCTCCTGGTCCTGGCCGTCCTGGCCCTGAGCGTCTTTTTCTATTTCAAGAACGGCCTCAAGCAGGGCCTCGACCTGAGAGGCGGCGTCCACCTCGTCCTCCTGATGGACACGGACGTGTCGGTCTACAACAAGGTCCAGACCGACCTCCGCAACGCCGAGGAGGCCCTCAAGTCCAAGAACATCCCCTACGGCCGCCTCTACACCACCAACGACAAGATCAACGCCATGCTGGTGGAGGGCACGGATCCGAACCTCGGCCTGGCGCTGAGGGAGATGACGGACCGGGACCTCAGCGCCTACGAGTTCAAGGCCCTCGGCGCGGGCCGCTTCGAGCTGACCATGCGTGGGGCCTTCGAGCAGGACCTGCGCGACAAGGCCATCCAGCAGTCCGTCGAGGTGATCCGGAACCGTATCGACAAGTACGGCGTCTCGGAGCCGGCCATTCACCGGCAGGGCCTGGGCACCAACAAGATCGTGGTGCAGCTTCCCGGCGTGGAGGACTCCACCGAGATCAAGGCCCTCATCGGCAAGGCCGCCCAGCTCGAGTGGCACATCGCCGTGGAGCCCAAACAGGGCGCACCGACGCGGGACGCGATCCTCAAGCAGTACGGCGGGACCCTTCCCCCCGACGTGGCCATCTATCCGGGCAGCCGCGAGAAGTTCGGCGCCGAGCTCTATTTCGCCCTCCAGACCGTGGCGCCCGTCACCGGCGCCGACATCCAGGAGGTGCGGGTGGAGGGCAACGAGTTCGGCCAGCCCGTGGTGGGCTTCCAGCTCAGTGCCACGGCGGGCGAGCGCTTCCGCGAGCTCACCCGGAAGTACATCCACGAACCCCTGGCCATCGTCCTCGACGGGAACGTGATTTCGGCCCCCACGATCAACGCCGAGATCGGCGACCGCGGGATCATCGAGGGCAACTTCACCTCCCGCGAGGCCCAGGAGCTGGTCTTCCAGCTCAAGTCCGGCGCCCTCCCCGCCATCCCCCGCTTCGCCGAGGAGCGCAGCGTGGGACCGAGCCTCGGCCTCGACTCCATCCGCAAGGGCACCATCTCGGGCCTCGTGGGCCTGGCGGCGGTTCTTCTGTTCATGGTGGCCTACTACCGCCTCTCGGGGCTCAACGCCAACTTCTGCCTCCTGCTGAACTTCGTGGTCCTCATGGGCTTCATGTCCACCTTCGGCCTGACCCTTACGGTGCCGGGCATCGCGGGCATCATTCTCATGCTGGGCATGGCCATCGACGCCAACGTCCTCATCTTCGAGCGCATCAAGGACGAACTCCTCGAGAAGAAGACCGTGGCCGCGGCCATCCAGAACGGATTCGGCAAGGCCTTCATCACCATCTTCGACTCCAACGTGACCACGCTCATCTCGGCCCTCTTCCTCCTCCAGTTCGGGACGGGGCCCGTGCGCGGCTTCGCCGTCACGCTCGCGGTGGGTCTTCTCGTCTCCATGTTCACGGCCATCTTCGGCTCCCGTCTCATCTACGACATCGTGATGACCGTGCGGACCCGCGGAGGCCAGCGGGTGACGGACCTCTCCATCGGTCCGCTCTCCTCCTTCCGCGGAACCAAGATCCCCTTCATGAAGTACAAGGTCCTCCTCCTCACCATCTCGCTGGCGATCATCGCGGCGGGCGTTTTCAGCCTCGTCACGCGGGGCCTCAACTGGGGCATCGACTTCCGGGGCGGCCAGGAGATGCAGGTCCGCTTCACGTCGGCCCCCGACGCCCGCAAGATCGAGGACACCCTCAAGGGGAGCGTGGGGAAGGCCGCCATCACCGTGGTCCGCTTCGGCCAGCCCGAGGACAACGAGGTCCTCATCCGGATGGACGCGCGCGACGAGAAGGGCCAGCTCCTCGACGAGCAAGCCATCGCCGCCCGCAGCCAGGAGATCCTCAAGGCCATTCGAACGCCGGAGGTGCTCGCCGCCCTGGCCGCCGGGAAGCTGGACCTGAACACGGCCAACACGAAGGCCATCGAGGAGCTGATCCTCAGGGGCCTCCAGACGGGCGCCATCTCGGGCACCGCCGAGGCGGCCCGGTCCGTGGCCCAGGGCATCCAGGACTTCAAGAAGGAGAACGGGGGCATCCTGTCTTCCATCCAGGCCCTCAAGGCCGCCCCCGGGATGACCGACGCCATGTACCGCTACCTGGAAGGCCAGAGCGTGGCCGGCTCCTTCGCCATCCAGCGTATCGACACGGTGGGACCCACGGCGGGCCGTGAGCTCAAGAGCAAGGCCTTCCAGGCGGTCTTGGGGTCCCTGGTGGGGATTCTGCTCTACGCGTGGTTCCGCTTCCAGTTCCGCTTCAGCGTGGGGGCCATCCTTTCGCTGGTCCACGATTCGCTCATGGCCGTGGGCTTCCTCTCCCTCTTCCAGGTGGAGGTGAACCTGCCGACCATCGCCGCCCTGCTGACCCTCTTGGGCTATTCCATCAACGACACGATCGTCGTCTTCGACCGGATCCGAGAGCACATGAGACTGACGAAGAAGCAGGAGGACGATGAACTCTTCGACAAGGCCATCAACGAGACCTTGAGCCGGACCATGATCACCTCCGTCCTGACCTTCTTCGTCGTCCTGGCCATGCTCATCTACGGAGGCGACGTCCTCTTCTCCTTCTCCTTCGTGATGACGGTGGGCATCGTCGTGGGGACCTACTCCTCCATCTTCGTCGCCAGCCCCTACGTCCTCTACTGGAACAAGCTCGGCCTCAACAAGTACTTCCAGAAGAA
The DNA here is from genome assembly GCA_040752915.1 of Acidobacteriota bacterium. Classification (NCBI taxonomy): domain Bacteria; kingdom Pseudomonadati; phylum Acidobacteriota; species Acidobacteriota bacterium. Next base: position 1,713 of record JBFMHB010000090.1, on the reverse strand, counting down.
GAAGAACGGCCGGCGCTAGCGGCGCCGAAATCGCTTACGCAGAAAGGCCCGGGCTTTTTGCCCGGGCCTTTTTTTCGCGCAAAGAGGCCCGCCGCGGTCCCGCGATTTCAACCTCTACGCCTCGATGAGGGCGCAGAGGAGATGGATGAGGACGGCGTGGCCTTCCTGGATGCGGGGGGTGGCCTCCACGCCGTAGACGAGGGCCACTTCCGCCTCGGCGGCCGCGGCCCCCCCGTCGCGCCCGAGGAGGGCCACGGTCCGGCCTCCGCGGGCCCGCGCTTCGCGGAGCCCCAGCACCACATTGGGCGAGTTCCCGGAGGTGGAGATGGCCAGGACCGCGTCCCCGGGGCGGGCGAGGGCCTCCACCTGGCGGGCGAAGACCCGGTCGAAGCCGAAGTCGTTCCCGATGGCCGTGAGGGCCGACGTGTCGGTGGTGAGGGCCAGGGCGGCCAGGCCGGGCCGCTCCTTGAGGTAGCGCCCGGACAGCTCGGCGGCGAAGTGTTGGGCGTCGGCGGCGCTCCCCCCGTTTCCAAAGGCGAGGATCTTTCCCCCGTCCGCCAGCGTCTCTCGGAAAAGGCCCGCGGCCCTCAGGAGCGGGCCGCGCAAGGTCTCCAGGGCCGCCTCCAGGGCGCGCCCGTTCTCGGCCACGGCGCGGTGCTCCGCTTCGAAGACCCCTTCCAGCAGATCGGCCATGCAAACCTCCGCGGCCCCATTATACTGGTCCCCGTGGAGAGACTGGGACCCATCGTGGCGACGACGGCCCTGCCCACCGTCCGGGGGCAGGTGGAGGCGGCCCGCGCCGCCCTGGCTTCGGGGGCCGACCGGGCCGAGGTCCGCCTCGATCTTCTGGCGCCCGGCGAGGACCCGGAAGGCCTCCTGGCCCTGGCCGGAGAGGTCCCTCTCCTCGTCACGGGGAACCGCTCCCGCCCCGAGACGGGCGAGGTGGAGCGGCTTCACCGCGCCCAGACCCGGGGGGCCTGGGTGGACGTGCCCCTTTTCGAGGACCTGCCGGAGGACCTGTTCGGCCTCGCTCCCTCGCGCCTGGTCCTCTCTTGGCACGCCCCGGAGGACGGGCCCTTGGATCTCGGCGCCGCCTTCGCCGCGCTCTCCTCGCGCCCCGCGGCGGTTCGAAAGGTGGTGGGCACGGCCCGCGACTTCGGCGACAACCTGGCCGTCCGCAGGCTCCTCGCCGAGCGGGGCGGGGCCGGCGACCTCTGCGCCTTCGCCATGGGGCTCCCCGGCCAGATGAGCCGCCTCCTTTCCCTGGCCTGGGGCTCCTGCGCCCTCTACGCCGCGGCGCCCGGATGCCCTCCCGCTGCGCCGGGCCAGGTACCCCTTGCCGATGTGTTGGGGCTATACCGGTGCCGGCAGATCGGGCCGCGGACGCCTCTTCTGGGGGTGGCGGGATGGCCTCTGGCCCGCACCGAGTCGCCCGCCCTCCACAACCGCTGGCTGAAGGCGGCGGACCTTCCCCACCGCTTTTTGCCGATCCCGGCTTCCTCCCTCGAAGCCCTCCTGGAGGCCGCCCCCGGCTTGTTCATCGAGGGGCTCGCCGTGACCCATCCCCACAAGGCGGCGGCCCTGGCCCGTGCGGCGGGGGCTTCCCGGCTCGCCCGTGCGGCGGGGGCCGCCAATACGCTCCGCTCCTTGGGCGGGCCCGGCTGGTCCGCCGCCAACACCGACGTCTTCGGCGTGCGCCGGGCCCTGGCGGGC
>JBFMHB010000089.1 GCA_040752915.1 Acidobacteriota bacterium | reverse complement strand
GGCGTCCGGCCGCCGGTCCCCTCCGGCGGGACGGGCTCGCCCCGGACCGCGCGGGCGCGCGGGGGGAGTGCCGGGCTCGCGGTTCCCGGCCCCCGAGGCGGCCTCCCGGAGCGCCGCCAGCTCCTCGGGGCTCAGGGCGCGCACCTCGCCGGGGTTCATTTTCCCGAGCCGGACGGGACCCATGGCCACGCGCTTGAGCTTGATCACGGGGTGCTCGATGCGGAAGAACATCTCCCTCAACTGGTTCTTCCGCCCCTCCATCATGGTGATCTCCAGCCAGGTGTGGTGGGTCTCCCGGGAGGGCATCCGCCGGATGTCCACGGGAAGGGTCCGGCGTCCCTCGAGGACGACCCCGCGCCGCAGGCGGTTCAGCGCCTCCGGAGACGGGGAGCCCTTCACCTTCACCTGGTAGACCTTGGCCACCTTGAACCGGGGATGGAGGAGGCGGAACCCCAGGTCCCCGTCGTTGGTGAGCAGGAGGAGACCCTCGCTGTGGTAGTCCAGGCGGCCCACGGGAAAGAGGCCCCTCGCGTCCCTCGGCATGAGGCCCCGCAGGCACGGCCGGCCCTCGGGGTCCTCGAGGGTGCTGACCACCTCCTTGGGCTTGTACAGGGCGTAGCAGGACGTGCGCTCGGAGGGGTGCAGGCGCTGGCCGTCCACCTTCACCGAATCCCGGGAGGGATCCACGAGGGTGGCGAGGTCGGTGACCGTCTGGCCGTTCACCGTGACGCGGCCCTCCCGGATCAGGTCCTCCGCGCCGCGGCGCGAGCCCGCGCCGGACCGGGCCAGAAACTGGTTGAGCCGCAGGCGCGAAGCCTTCTCAGGAGCCATGGTCTTCCTCCTCGGCGGGGACGGGGGCGGGCTCCCCGGCCGGTCCCCCTTCGGCGGGGGCGGCGGGGGCGGAACCGCCGGGAGGAGGCACCTCCTTGAAGAGGCTCTCCTGCCGGACCTTCTCCCGGAAGACCTCCTCCAGCTCCCGGAAGGAGGGGAGGTCCTCGAGGGTGTTGAGGCCGAAGTGGACGAGGAACTCCTTCGTCGTGGCGTAGAGAAGGGGGCGGCCTACCACGGCCTTGCGGCCCGCGATCCTCAGCAGTTTCTTTTCGAGGAGGCCCTTGAGGACCGCCGCCGATTCGGTGCCGCGGATGGCGGACACTTCGGCCGAGGTGAGCGGCTGCTTGTAGGCCACGATGGCGAGGGTCTCCACGGCGGCGGAGCTGATCTTGCGGAGGTTTTGGGCCTTGAGGAAGGCGCGGACAAAGGGCGCGTGGAGGGGCCGGGTCACGAGCCGGAAGCCCTCCGCCACCCGCTCCACCCTGAGGCCCGCGGAGGCGCGCTCGTAGGTCTCCTGCACCCTTTCGAGGAGGGACAGGGCCTCCCGGGGCGCCACCTGGCCCCCCAGCGCCTCCACCACCTGCTGGACGGTGACCGGAGCGCCGGAGACGAACAGGATCGCTTCCACCGCCCCGAGCTGGTCGCTCTCTCGCACGCGGCCCTCCCGCGCCGCATTCTATCACTCGACGAGGGCCGCCGTCGGCCCCCCGGCCGGTGTACAATCGGCTCTCTCGACGGAGGAGGCGCCATGCAATCCATGAACCCCGCCACCGAAGCGGTCATCCGCGACTACCCGGAGCACTCCCCGGAGGAGACGGACGAGCGGCTCGACTTCGCCCGGCAGACCTTCGACTTCTGGCGGCGGGCCTCCTTCGAGGAGCGGGGGCTCCTCATGGCCCGCGCCGCGCAGGTCCTGCGGAAGCGGAAAGAGGAGCTGGCCGCCCTCATGACCTCCGAGATGGGCAAGGTCATCGTCCAGGCCGAAGCCGAGGTGGAGAAGTGCGCCTGGGTCTGCGACTTCTACGCCGAACGGGCCGAGGGGTTCCTCTCCGAGGAGGCCGTGCAAACCGACGCGAGCCGGAGCTACGTCCGCTTCGACCCCCTGGGGCCCGTGCTGGCCGTCATGCCCTGGAACTTTCCCCTCTGGCAGGTCTTCCGCTTCGCGGCGCCGGCCCTCATGGCCGGAAACGTGGGGCTCCTCAAACACGCCTCCAACGTTCCCGGGTGCGCCCTGGCCATCGAGGAGGTCCTCCGGGAGGCCGGGTTCCCCAAGGGGGCCTTCCAGACGCTCCTCATCGGCTCGAAGGCCGTGGAGGCCGTGGTCCGCCACCCGGCCGTGGCGGCCGTCACCCTCACGGGCAGCGACCCCGCCGGGCGGTCCGTGGCCGCCGCCGCCGGGGCCGCCCTCAAGAAGACCGTGCTCGAGCTGGGCGGGTCCGATCCCTTCGTGGTCCTTCGGGACGCGGACGTTCCCAAGGCCGCCCGCACGGCCGCCCAGGCCCGGTGCATCAACAACGGCCAGTCCTGCATCGCCGCCAAGCGCTTCATCGTGGAGGCGCCCGTCTACGAAGCCTTCGAGCGGGAGTTCGTGAAGGCCATGTCGGGCCTCGCCGTGGGCGATCCCGCCGACCGAAAGACGGAGGTGGGCCCCCTGGCCCGCCAGGACCTCATGGAGGACCTCCACGACCAGGTCTATCGGAGCCTCAAGGCCGGCGCCCAGCTGAAGTGCGGCGGCAAGCGCCTTCCCGTCCGCGGCTTCTTCTACCCGCCCACGGTCCTGTCGCGGGTGGAGCCCGGCATGGCCGCCTTCGAGGAGGAGACCTTCGGACCCGTGGCGGCTCTGGTCCTCGCCGAGGACGCCGACCACGCCGTGGCCCTCGCCAACGCCTCCCCCTTCGGCCTCGGCGCCTGCCTCTGGACCGCCGACCTCGCCCTCGCCGGCCGGCTCGCCGCCGAGATCGAGTCGGGCAGCGTCTTCGTCAACGGCATGGTGAAGAGCGACCCGCGCCTCCCCTTCGGCGGGGTCAAGCTCTCGGGGTACGGCCGCGAGCTGAGCGCCTTCGGAATAAGGGAGTTCGTCAACGTCAAGACCGTCTGGATGGCGTGAGGGTCAAGGCGCGCAGAACCAGGCGGCGGGGTAGCCCACGAAGTGGCGGAGGTTCGCCGGGGCGGTGCGGCCGGGGCCCTCGGCGTAGGACGGCTCGGGGCCGTCCACCGACGTGGCGTAGGCGGCGGGCGCCGCAAGGAGCCCCTCTCCCGCCAGGTCCCGCAAGACCAGCATGGTGAAGGGCACGCTGAAGCGCCCGCACCAGGGAATGCGGTAACGGCCCGGGTCCTGGGGGTCCACGAGCTTCTCGAAGAGGCCCCGCGCCTTCTTTTTCGTGACCGTTCCCGACAGGTATTCCCGCATCAGGCGCCGGTCCTGGGCGCGGGCGAGGACGTAGGCCTCGGGGCCGCCCTCCCCGAAGGGCGCGTAGTCGAAGTCGGCCCCGTAGTGGACCGCGTCCGAGGAGACCACCACCTGCACGTCACGGCCCAGGCGGAGGCCCCGCTCCTTCAGGACCGCGGCCAGGGCCGCGGCGAAGCGGTCCGAGAGGGCCTCCATGCGCGGAAAGCCCATGGTGGGGACCAGGACGGGCAGGATCTCCACGCCGGGGTTCTCGTGGCGGAGCCAATAAACGATGGGCTCCACCGAGTGCTCCGCGTCATGGGCGGCGGCGTCCTGGACGTAGTCCCCCTCCGGCAGGCGGGCGAGCAGGGCCTCCCGCAGGGGCGAGACGGAGACGTTTCCGTCGGGCGCCCTCCAGGCGGGATAGGGGTCGAAGATCAGCCGGTCGCGGATCCCGAAGGCCCGCCACTTGTGGAAGACGCCCACCACCACCACGGTCTTCGCCGCGATCGGGGCCAGGGCCGCCCGGTACATCCTCGCCGCGTAGAGGTAGTCGTCGTGGGGGCACACGGCCCCCAGGACGGCGCCCCGGACCTTCGCCCCGAAGCCCTCGGGGGCGGGCCCCTCCTTGGAATGAGCGGCCACCTCCGCCATTTGCGCGGCGGTGACGGCGAAGCCCACGCCGTCCTGCTGGCCCCTGAGGCCCTCCGTGGAGGGGACGGCCATGGCGCGCCGCACTTCCTCCAGGGAGGGCGGCCCGGCCGCCCAGAGCGAGAGGGGTAGGAGGGCCGGGGCGAGATACCGAAGGAGCCGGGGGGCGGCAGGGCCCATCATGCCTCCCGATACAGGGTCTCGATGAGGTCCGCGTATTTTTCCGCCACTTCCTTCCGCTTGACCTTCATGGTGGGTGTGAGTTCCCCCGCCTCCTGGCTGAACTCCTTCGGAAGGAGCGCGAAGCGCTTGATCTGCTCGTAGGGGGCGAGGTCGTGGGAACGACGCCGGATGCGGCGCTCGTAGACGGCCTTCACCTCGGGGTGGCACAGGAGGGAATCCCGGTCCGAGAACTCCACCCCCCGGTCCCGGGCCCACTCCTCGAGGGCTGGGAAATTGGGAACGATCAGGGCCGTGATGTACTTTCGCCGCTCGCCGATGACCGCCACCTGCTCCACCAGCGGGTCTCCGAGGAGGGCCATCTCCACGGCCTGGGGCGCCACGTATTTCCCCCCCGACGTCTTGATGAGGTCCTTGATGCGGTCCGTCACCGCGATGCGCCCGCCCGCGTCGATCTCCCCCGCGTCCCCCGTGCGGAACCACCCGTCCACGAAGGCCTCGGCCGTCTCCTCGGGCTTGTTGTAGTAGCCCTTCATGACCGTGGCGCCCCGGACCTGAATCTCCCCGCCCTCGCCGATGCGGACCTCCACGCCGGGAAGGGGCTTGCCCACGGTCCCGTACTCGAAGCCCGTCCACTCGTGGACCGACACCGTGGCGGTGGTCTCGGTGAGGCCGTAGCCGTAGGCCACGAACATCCCCGCGGCGTCGAAGAAGCGCTCGATCTCGGGGGCCAGGGGCGCTCCGGCGCAGGGGAAGTACCGCACGCGCCCCCCCGTGAGGGCCCGCAGTTTCTTCAGCACGAGGCCGTCGGCCAGGCGGTGTCTGAGCCCCAGCCAGGGCCCCAGGCCCGCGCCCACCCGGCGCCTCTCGGCGGCTTCGGCCCCCGTCCTCAAGGCCCAGCGGAAGAGGGCCCGGCGGGGGAGGGGCGCCGCCTGCACCTTGGTCATGACGGCGCCGTAGACCTTCTCGTAGAAGCGGGGCACGGCGCACATGACGGTGGGCCGCACGGCCGGCAGGGCCGCCGCCACTTGTTTGGGGTCCTCCAGGTAGGCGTTCTCCACCCCCCGGTGGAGGTTGTAATAGGTCCAGCACCGCTCGAAGACGTGGCTCAAAGGCAGGAAGCAGAGAGAGACGTCCCCCGGCCCGGTGGGGGGCAGGCGCCTCTCGTGGGCCTCGAAGCACGCCAGGATGTTGGAATGGGTCAGCATGACGCCCTTGGGCTCCCCCGTGGTGCCGGAGGTGTAGATGATGGTCAGGAGATCCTCCGGAGCGCCCCGGTCCAGGCGGGCCCTCGCCTCCTCCCGGGCCCCCGGCGCCTCGCCCAGCTTCAGAAACTGGGCGAAGGAGAGGGAGCGCCCGTCGTCCCGCAGGGGCACCGAGGGATCGAAGACCACGATGCGCTTCAGCCCCGGCAGGCCCTCGGCGGCGGCCAGGGCCTTCTCGTACTGCTCCGCCCCGCCCGCGAAGCAGACGCGGGCGTCGGCGTCGGCCAGGATGTACGCGGCCTGCTTCACGGTGTTCGTGGGATAGATGGGCACGGGGACGCACCGCGCCGCCAGGGCCCCCACGTCGCAAAGGGTCCACTCGGGCCGGTTCGGCGAGAAGAGGGCCACGCTCGCCAGCTCGGGGACGCCGAGGGCGACGAGGGAGCGGGCCACCGACTCGATCCCCTCCCGGACCCGGTCCCAGTCCCAGGTCTTCCACTCCCCGCCCTCCTGAAAGCGGAAGGCGGGGCCGCTCCCGCGGCTTTCCAGACGGTGCAACAGCTCCCGCGCGAAATGCGACTCGGCCATGGTCCCCCCCTTTTTCCAACGGGGCCGAATTGTAGCACCGCCGAGGGCATGGAAGCGCCCCCGCCGAGCGTTTAACCCGGAGGGGGGCGCGCCTTGGCCCACCCCGGAGGAGACGCCATGAGTTTGTTGAAAGGAAAACGCTGCAAGCCCTGCGAGGGCGGCGTGCCGCCTTTGTCCCGCGATCAGGTGGACAAGATGCTGGAGGAGGTCCCCTTCTGGGCCCCCAGCGGGGCCGGGGACGCGATCTCCCGGACCTTCACCTTCCGGGACTTCCACGAAACCATGTCCTTCGTGAACGCCGTGGCCTGGATCGCGAACCAGGAGGGCCACCACCCCGACCTGAGCGTGGGCTACGACCGCTGCACGGTGCGGTACGCGACCCACTCCATCGGCGGGCTCTCGGAGAACGACTTCATCTGCGCCGCCAAGGTCAACGCCCTGCTGGCCTACTGAGGCCGGGAACGCGCCACGCCAGTCCAGAACAAAGCGGTGGGTCGCCTCCGATGATCGGCCGGGGCCTGGCCGCGCCCCTGGCGCGGCACGGAGGGGCTGGGCCGGGCGCATCCAGGCCAACCTGCCCTCTCCCGAGGAGTTCAGCGAAGCGGAGCGGAGCGCCAAGAGGGGGGCGGAGCCTCCCTCTTGGAATACTCACCGCCGGAAGGCGGAGGGGCCGCCCAGGACGCGGGCGGGAAGGTAGACGAGGGCCTTGAAGAGGGACAGGACTCCCCCCACGGCGATGCCGAGGATCCGGAAGGGGAGGAGGAGGAGCCACACGATGGGGTAGAGGACGAGGGCCAGGAGCGCCAGGGGCCAGCAGAAGAAGAGCAGGATCAGCCAGAGCAGAAACGCCGCCATCAGAGTGCCCGTCCCGTCTGGGGATACGGAAGACCCGCCAGGAAGGTTTCCAGCGCCCGGACCGCCTCCTCGGGAGGGTTCGTGAAGAGGAAGGCCCCCTCCCAGGGCGGGCCCTGGTTCACCCGGACGCAGACCGTATCGGTTTCGAAGATCCGCTCCCCCAGGTGGAGGCGCAGGAGGGCTCGCTTGAGGAGTTGGAAGGGGTGAGGCCCGCGAACCAGGACCGCCTCCGCGCTGATGTTCAGGACCTCCACGGGGAAGCCTTCAGCCCCCGCGGGAACGAGCCGCGCCGGGAGGGCCAGCCGGTGCCGGTGGTGCCTCCTCCGCTCGAACATCCTGCCCTCCCTCCCGCCGGGGGCTGGTCCCTCAGTCGATGCCGCAGGCCTTGCGCGCCCGGGCCAGGGTGGCCGCCGCCACGGGACGCACCCGTTTCGCCCCCTCCCGCAGGACCTCCTCCACGAAGCCGGGGCGGGCCGCCAGCTCCTTCCGCCGCTCCCGGGCCGGCCCGAAGGTCTCGTCCAGGACGGCGATGAGCCGCTTCTTGGCGTCGCTGTACTTGAGCCCGCCCTTCTGGAAGCGCTCCCGCCACTGGGCGTCCTCCTCCTTGGATACGAAGAGTTTGAGGAGGTTGTAGACGTTGTTCGCGTCGGGATCCTTGGGCGCCTCCACGGGCGCCGAGTCGGTCACGATGGCCATGACCCGCTCCTTGAGCGCCTTGCCCTCGAGGAAGAGGCCGATGTCGTTCCCGTAGGACTTGCTCATCTTCTGGCCGTCCAGGCCCGGCACCACCCCCGCCTCGGGAAGGATGCGGTCCTCGGGGATCACGAAGACCTCCTGGCCGTACGTGTTGTTGAAACGCTGGGCGATGTCGCGGGTGACCTCCACGTGCTGTTTCTGGTCCTTCCCCACGGGGACCACGTTGGAGTCCACGATGAGGATGTCCGCCGCCATGAGGACCGGGTAGGCGAAGAGCCCGTGGTCCGGCGCGATGCCCTTGGCGATCTTGTCCTTGTAGGAGTGGCACCGCTCCAGAAGCCCCATGGGCGTCACCGTGGTGAGGAGCCACGTCAGCTCGGGCACCTCGGGGATGTCCGACTGGCGGTAGAAGGTGCACTTCTGCGGGTCCAGGCCCAGGGCCAGGTAGTCCAGCGCCACGTCCCGCACGTTCTCCCGAAGGACCTGCGGGTCCTTGACCGTCGTCAGCGCGTGGAAATCCGCGATGAAGTAGAAGGCGTCGCCCCCGTGCTGGAGGTCCAGGTGCTGGCGCATGGCGCCCAGGTAGTTCCCCAGGTGCAGTTTCCCCGATGGCTGGATGCCCGACAGAACGCGCATAGTCCCTCCCCCGCCGACGCCGTGAATCTAGCAGAGCCCCCCTCGCCCTTCAAGTGGCCCCGGCCTTGGGACGTCTCCACTTCCCTCTTCCAATGGCCGGTTTTCCAATACCTCTGTCCCATCCGGCCCGGCGCCTTCGGCGCCTCCTCCAGGGCTAGGGCCGGCCCGTCGAAACGAAATCGCTTCTCCGGCCCGCCCCTTCACCCCCTCCGCCCTTCGGGCGGGCCGGATTCCTCGGAGGCGACCTCCACCCCTGAACCGGACGCCGAGCCCCCACCCCCCGGAGGCGGCGGCGGCGCCGGCCCC
>JBFMHB010000088.1 GCA_040752915.1 Acidobacteriota bacterium | reverse complement strand
GGCTCCTTGGAACCAAGACCCAGCGTGACCCCGAGAGGCGCGGGCGCCTCCTATCCGCCGGAGGCCACCTCGCGGCAATGGAGCTTCTGGTGCTGGGTCTCCAGGGGGCATCCGCCGCCGCAGAGGCTGAGGTGCTCGCAGGCCTCACAAGCGGTGAGCGGGGTCTGGGGCTTGCGGAGGGAGGCGCAGAGCGGGTGGTTCCAGATCTTCTCCCACGGGTCGGTCAGGAGGTGGCCCACACCCTCGTAATAAGACTGGCAGGGAAGGACCGTTCCATCGGGCTCTACGGCCATGGACAGCCGGGCGGCGGTGCACTGCTTGACGCCCAGGGCCATCTCCACGGGGTTGAGCTCGCAGTAGCGTGTGGGCGTGTACCACACGAAGCGAAGGCCCTTTTCCCGGGCCCGCTCGGCGAGCCGGTCGAGCAGGGGCACGACTTCCGGGGCCGTCAGCTCGAGGCCGCTCTGCTTGCCCTTGCCCGAGTAGATCATGCCGTTGACGGCGAAGGTCTTGAGGCCTTCGGCGGCCACGAGGTCCACCAGCGCTTCGATGCCGGGGGCGTTGACCTGGGTGAGCGTGGTGTTCGTCAGGCAGTAGATCCCCGCCTCGCGGCAGGCGCGGAGTCCGGCCAGAGTCTCTTCGAAGGACTCGGACCGGGTCAGCGCATCGTGGAGGGACGGGTCCGCCGATTCGAGCGTGATCTGCACGTGGTCGAGGCCCGCCTCCCTCAGGCGCTCCGTGTACGCCCGGTCCGAGAGGCGCCTGCCGTTGGTGTTGAGACCCGTCACGAGGCCCGAATCCTCGGCGTAGGCCACGAGATCGGGAAGATCGTCGCGCAGGGTGGGTTCGCCGCCGGTGAAGACCACGTGGGGGATTCCGGCGGATTGGATCCGGTCCAGCGCCCTTCTCCAGGAGGCCGTGTCCATCTCGGTCACCTGGCGCGAGGGCTCGTTGTAGCAGTGGCTGCAGCGATTCTGGCAACGGTAGGTGAGGGCCAGGTCCATGCGGAGCGGCGCCGAAAGGTCGGAGCTGTAAGGTTCCACCATCTGGACGCCGAGGTCCGACTCGGGGCACACCCGGTCCGTTTCCGACAGCGCGGTCACCGTCCTGCGCACCTTGCGAACGTCCTCGGCGAGGACGCCGCGCGGAGTCCGGTACCGTCGGGCCATGGCCCTTACGGTCTCGTCTTCGGACAGCCCGTCGAGGAGGAGTTTGACGATCTCGGCGGCGGTCCCGTTGAGGTGGAGGATCCGGCTCGCGTCCACGGTGAGAACGGCTCGCCCCGAGGGTTCCAGGCGCAGGTGCGCCCGGTGGGAGGCGGTGTCGGACTGGATGCGCCCCACGTAGAGGCCCGGGGGGATGGGTTTCTCGTTCTTGAGCCACTCGAGGAGTCTCATGGCCGCCTCACCTCCCCCCGCCGGCGCAGGCGCAGGCGCATCCCGCGCAGGCGCACGCGCAGGCGCATCCGCCGCCCGAATGACCCCCGCCCGAAGAGACGGGGACCGGGTTGGTCTTCTCGGTCACTTTCCCCGCCAGGCCCGGGACGCTCCCCACCAGGTCGTTGGCGAAGCCTTCGACTCCGCTCACGATGCCGCTGGCCCCGGCCTTGAGGTCGGAGAAGGCCCCCGAGAGGTCCGTTCCCCCCGCCCCGCCCGCACCCGACGGGGACGAGCGGTGGCCGTGGCCGTACAGGGGTCCCCACCAGACGGGCAGTGGGATGGGGTTGGTCCCGTACCGCTGGGAGGCGGTCTTTTCGAAGTCCCGGTCCAGGATCATCCACTCGAAGGCCTGGGAGTAATCCTCCGTGCCCACCTGCTTCCACGCCTGGTCCATGATCTGCTTGTAATAGGCGAGGCTCTTCCGGCGGCTGTACCCCTTCATCTTCTCCTCGACCTTCTTGACCAGATCGACGAGGACCCGGGCCCCCTCCGCTTCGTCCAGCTTCCCGTCGTCCTTCACGGCCTTGAGAAAGGACTCCTCGTAGGGGAAGTCGGCCTTCTTCTCGGGGACGACTTCCAGCCGGATCGGGTTTCGGGCGGTGACTTTCACCAGCCCCTTCCGGATCATGCCGAAGAGGAGAAGGGCCACCACCCGGTTCACGGGCTGTTCCTGGAGGACGGCCACCTCGGGGACGGTGAGGCCCCGCCGGACCTCCACCCCCTCCATGCCCACCGAGGGCGAGAGGTACTGCATCCGGCGCTTCCGGTTCTTGACGATGCCGAAGATGAAGGTGGACAGGATGATCCCGATCCAGAGGCAGGGGATGGAGCCCTTGAGGAGCCCGAAAAACCCGCGGAGGAGCAAGGCCAGCGGCCCAGGCCCTTTGGGCTTTTCGAGGACGCGGTCCATGACGCGCGCGGGGAAGGAAGCCCCGAAGGTGTACTGGGAGGAGGGTGAAGCCTCGGCGATCTCCCACCGGTAGATCACCCGCCCGTTCTCGACCCGCGCGGAGGTGAAAGGGGCCTCGCGATGGTAGCGGGGGTCGTCAGGCCCCACGCCCTCCGGAAAGACGAACTCGCAGATGAGATGGGTGCTCCCGCTCGTGAAATCGGCGCCGTGCCAGGTGGGGCTGAAGACCACACTCGCGTACGCCTTGTCCTCGTCATCCCGGAAGACCCGGTCCCGCACCACGGCCGCGAGGTGGAGCGTCGCCGAGGTCCCCGCGGGGATTTCGGTGCCCTGCAGGTGCACTTCCACGCCGTCCTTCACGTACTCCGATGGCCGGATGTCCCCGAGGGCTGTCCGGCCGTCGAGGTCCGCCCGCACCGAGGAAAGGTCGTAGTCCCCGCTGGGGAGGCCCACGTCGATGACGTCGATGGGCTGGCCCTCGTTGGCGAAGGTGATGGAGTACTCGATGGCCAGCGAGGCGTCGGGATTCACCGTCACCCGGCTGACGTTTTGAGGCACCTGGAAGCGGTATTGCGCCGGAACCGAAAGGACCGGCGCCGCCAGGCCGAGAACCGCCGCGGCCAGCGTGAGGAGGAGTCGCGAGAGCCGATGCCGTCCCGGGCAAGAGGGGGCGGAGCCCGCTCGAACCCCAGGCTGGCAACAGCCGGGACGCCCCGAACCCGATTTCTCGATCCCAAGTCCCCCATTCCAAATCCGAAATCCGAAATCCAGAATCCCAAATCCCAAATCCCAAATCCGAGTTCCCGCCCCTCTCCCCCTCACCATTTGGGGTCCTCCTGGACGAGAAAGGCGCCCTTGCAGTAGGCGCAGGTCACCGAAAGCGTGCCCTCCGGGTTGAGTTTGGCCGAGGCGGGGTCCACCTGGCCTCCGCAGTGCGGGCAGGTCAGTTTCTTGAGGGAAAGCCCTCCGGGCGGCTCCTGGCCCGACATGGTCCGGGTTCCGCCGCCGCTCCCGGTGCCCGAAGCCTCGCGCGAGCCGCCCATTCGCCAGGCGAGCACCAGGAGGACGAACCCGCCGAGAACGAGGCCGCCCCCCACCACCGCACGGGGAAGGCTCTTGCCCTGGGCCACCGCGTCCGGCGCCGCCGCCGCCAGGAGGAACAGGCCGCCCAGGAGCCACAGAAAGATCGCCAAGAGAATCCCGAGAACCCGCATCGCCGGCCCTCCCCGATGTGCTCATGATAGCGTCCAAAGACCGCTTCATCCAGTGGGAAGCTCCTCATTGTTCTTCGTTCTCCCTGTGGAAGTCCTCTTCTCCCCGACATTCATCATCGGGACGCGGTGCTTCGGCGAAAGGAGAGGGGCTTTGTGAATCGGCGGCCCCCTGCATAAAATGGTTCTGCCAATCCTTCAGGAGGAAGGAATGAGGGCCGGGGAAGCGGCAAAGGGGTGGCCATCGGAGGGCCTCGGCCGAGGCATGCGGATCCTGATATCGGTCGCGATCCTCCTCGCTATCTGCCTGGGCGGGGCCGCCTTTTGGCGCTTCGCCCGGGAGGAGCGCCGGCAGGCTTTGGAGTCGTGGCGGGTGCGCTTGTCCGCCATGGCGGACGACCGGAAGGCTGCCATCGAAATCTGGCTGGCGGACGCCCAGTCCGACGCTCAAGTCCTTCTGGACTTCCCCACGCTCCAGGTGATCCTTGGTCAGAGCCTGCCCGCGGAGGACGAGGTTCCCTATCCTGAAAAATCCGGTGCGACGGCGCACCTGGACAGCCTTTTCGCGCACTTCGCGGGCGCCGAGGGGTATGCGGGTATCTACCTTCTGGACGCCGGGGGGCGGACCCTGGTTTCGACACCGGGCGCCCCGCCCCTGCCCGAGGCTTGCCGCAACTGGATGGCCGATCCCGATTGGAAAGGCGTGGGCGCGCGACTGTTCGCCGAGCCCGCCTTGGAAACACTCGTCGTCCACGCCCGCCCCGCCCGGTCCTCTGGAGAATCGGGCGGTGCCGCAGCCATTTTTCTTTTGAGAGATCCTGGCCTCTGGCTCTACCCTCTGCTGGCCCGGGAGCCGGCACCTACGAAGACGGGAGAAGTGCTGATCATGCAGCGGGAGGGCCGGCTGGTCCGCTATCTCGCCCCCCTCCGCCACTCCCCGGAACCCGTGTTGGGAGTGACCGTTCCTCTCGATGCCCCGAATCTGGCCTCCCGGGACGCCCTGGAGGGACGGGAAGCCTTCGGACATTATCGGGACTATCGGGACTCGCCTGTCCTGGCAGCCACCCGGCGAGTCGCGGGGACAAACTGGGGGCTGGTCGCCAAGGTGGACCAGGAAGAGGCCCTCGCGCCCTACCGTTCCCGGGTGGCCTGGACGGGAGCGGTCGGGCTTCTCCTTTTCCTTCTTCTCGGGGCGGTCCTGTGGGCGTACGCACGCCACGAACGCCTGCTCCACCTGGAGGCCCTGAACCGGCGGGACGAGCGGTACCGGCTTCTGCGCGAGGAGGCCGGAGATCCGCTCTTTTTCGTCCGCCCCGACGGAATCGTCCTGGAGGCCAACCGCGCGGCGGAGGAAATGTACGGGTATGGCCCGGGAGAAATGGCCGGTCTCTCCGTGGCGGAGATACAGGTTTCGGAAGAGAGATCCAAGTTGCCCACCCATCTGCAAAGGGCCCTCTCCGGAGGTGCCTTTTTTGAGGCCGTTCATCTGAAGCGAGACGGCACGGCCTTCCCTGTGGAGGTCCGCTCTCGGCCCGCCCGCCTCGGCGACCAGATCCTTCTCATCTCGACGGTGCGGGACGTGAGCGAGCGCAAGCGTGCCGAAGAGGCGCTCCGGCAGAGTGAGGAGCGCCTGCGCTCCCTGGGCGACAACCTGCCCGACAGCTACATCTATCTCTATACGCACGAGGATGACGGGACGCCCCGATTCCTCTATGCCAGCGCGGGGCTGGAACGCATCCACGGGATCACGGTGGAGGAGGTCCTGCACGACGCGGGCGCCCTCCACGGCCAGACAGACCCCGATCAGCTGAAGGCCCTGCGGGTGGCGGAGGCGGAGAGCCGGAAGACCCTCTCGGATTTCGCTATGGAACTGAGAATGCGCACGAAGGGCGGCACATGGCGGTGGCTCCAGGTGCGCTCGCGCCCGCGTAAGATTTCTGACGGCCGGATCCTGTGGGACGGCGTGGCCACGGACATCACGGCCCGAAAGGCTGGGGAGGAAGCCCTGCGGGAGGAGAGGGACTTCACCGCCGCGGTCCTCGACAGCCTCCCAGGGGTGGTGTACTGCTTTGACGAGAGGTTCCGCTTCCGCCGATGGAACAGGGAACTCGAGAGGGTTACAGGCTATGGGGGCCAGGAGATCGCCGGTCTGAGCCCGCTGGACCTCTTCGCCGAGGATCAGAAGGGCCTTCTTCGGGAACGCATCGGCGAGGTCTTCCAAACGGGATCCTCCTCCGTGGAGGCCGACCTCCTCTCCAAGGACGGGACGCGGACGCCCTACTTCTTCACGGGCGCTGCCGTGTCCATCGAAGGCCGGCCCCACCTCGTGGGCGCCGGAATCGACCTTTCCGAACGCAAGCGCTCAGAGGAAGAGGTCTTGCGCCTTAACGCCCGCCTGGAGCGCCTCATCGGGGCGGTGAGCGCCCTCGCCGGGGCCCGGGACATGGCGGGAGTCCTGAGGACGGTGCGCAAGGCGGCGAGGGACGTGGCCGGAGCCGACGGCGCCACCGTGGTTTTGAGGGACGGAGAGGAGTGTCACTACGTGGACGAGGACGCCATCTCCCCCCTGTGGAAGGGCCGGCGTTTTCCCCTAGCGGCCTGCATCAGCGGATGGTCCATTCTGAACCGCGAGACCGTCGTCATCGAGGATGTCTACAACGACAGTCGCATCCCGGTGGAGGTCTACCGTCCCACCTTCGTTCGGAGCCTCGCCATGGTCCCTATCGGCAAAGAGAACCCGGTGGGTGCCATCGGCAATTACTGGGCCAGAAACCATGTCCCGGATTCCCAGGAGCTCCGCCTCTTGGAAACCCTCGCCGAGGCGGCGGCTGTGACCATTCAGGCCGTCCAGACCCTCGAGGAACTGGAGCAAAAGGTACAAGAAAGGACGCGGGAACTTCTGGACACTTTGAAACGCTTGGCGGACTCGGCGGAGCAAGTCCGTCTGGGAAACGCTCTTCTCCAGGAGAAAGAGACCATGCTCCGGCTTGCTCTGGAAGGAGCGGGCGCCGGCACTTGGGGGTGGGATTCGGTGACGGGCCGCGTGGCCCTATCCGGAATGACGCGACGGGTCCTCTCCCTCGCCTCCGAGGGGGATCTCACCGTGCAAACGTTTCTCGAAAGGTTCTCACCCCCGGGCCAGGAGGAACTCTACCGGCAAATGGGAGAGGCCCTCCTGCACGGCGAGACCCTTTCGGTGGAGGCGGAAGTCAATGTTGAGGGGGCGCGCCGCTGGCTCCTCCTCAGGGGAAAAGGTCTGAAGCAGGAAGAGGAAGAGGAAAGACGTGTTTTTGGAATCGCTCTGGACGTGACGGAGCGAAGGGAGGCCGAGGAGGCTCTTCGGAGGCTGGCCGAGGAGATCTGGGTCTTGAATCGCGACCTTCGGGCCTCCAACGCGGAGTTGGAGGCCTTCTCCTATTCGGTGAGCCACGACCTCAGGGCGCCGCTGCGGGCCCTGGACGGCTTCTCCCAGGCCCTCGCAGAGGACTTCGGGGAGACGCTGGGAGAGAGGGGGAAGGACTACCTCCGCCGAATCCGCTCTGCCGCCCAGCGGATGGCCCTCCTCATCGACGACCTCCTCCAGCTTTCAAGGGTGAGCCGGGCGGAGCTCCGCCGGGAGGAGGTGGACCTCTCAGCTCTCGCTCGCTCGGTTCTCTCGGAACTCCTCCGCCGGGAGCCGGAGCGGGAGGTGGCGGTCGTTGTGGAGGAGGGGTTGAAGGCGGAGGGGGACCCGCGGCTTCTGCGGGTGGTATTGGAAAACCTGCTGGGAAACGCCTTCAAGTACACTTCCAGAAAAGAGAAAGCGCGCATCGTTTTCCGAAGGGAGGGGATGGGTTTCGCCGTGGAAGATGACGGTGCCGGCTTCGACATGCGCTTCGCCGACAAGCTCTTCATCCCTTTCCAGCGCCTTCATGCCTCCAAGGATTTTCCCGGCACCGGTGTGGGCCTGGCCCTGGTCCGACGAATCGTCCGCCGCCACGGGGGAGAGGTGGGGGGCCGGGGGGAGCCGGATCGCGGCGCCCTCTTTTTCTTCACGCTGGGGGCCGCCGGGGAGGGGGCGGTGGCGGCGGATCCGCCTCCGGAAATTTGTCCCCGCCCGCCCCTGAACCTATCTTGAAAGAGACCGCCGCAAGGAGAACGCCATGAACGAGCGCGTCCTGTTCCTTGTCGAAGACAACCCTGACGACGAATTGCTCACGCTGAGGGCCCTGGAGAAGAACCACATCCGGAACCCCGTGGTTGTGGCGCGGGACGGCCAGGAGGCCCTGGACTGGCTTTTCGGGGAGGGCGCCTACGCCGGTCGGGACCCGATGGATCTGCCGGCGGTGGTCTTGTTGGACCTTAAGCTGCCCAAGGTGGACGGGCTGGAGGTTCTGCGACGGATCCGGGCCGACGAGCGCACCCGGCTTCTTCCCGTGGTGGTCCTGACCTCCTCCACGGAGGAGAAGGACCTCACCGAAAGCTACACCCGCGGAGCCAACTCCTACGTGCGCAAGCCCGTGAACTTCGGCGAGTTCGTGGAGGCGGCCCGAAATCTGGGTCTCTACTGGCTGTTGCTCAATGAGGCGCCCCCGGTGCCAGGGAGGTTTTGAGTGGACGAACCGCTTTCGGTCCTCATCGTGGAAGACTCGGAAGACGACGCCCTTCTCCTCGTTCGCTACATGGAGAGGGGGGGATTATGCCTCCGGTGGGAGCGGGTGGAAACGCAGGCCGCCCTGAGGGAGGCCCTGGTCCGAGGTGGGTGGAACCTGGTCATCTCAGACTACCGCCTTCCCGCCTTCGACGGCCTGCAGGCTTTGGACATACTGAAGGACTCGGGTCTCGACATCCCTTTCCTCCTCGTCTCCGGCTCCATCGGCGAGGAGCGGGCCGTGGAGGCCATGCGCCGCGGCGCCGCCGACTACATCTTCAAGGACAACCTCGCCCGCCTCCTCCCCGCCGTCCAAAGGGAACTCAGGGAGGCCGAAGGCCGGAGGAAGAGGCGGGAGGCGGAGGCGGCCCAAAAAGCACTGGAGGAGCGCCTGAAGGAGGCAGAAAAGCTGGAGACGATCGGGATGATCGCGGGGGGTGTGGCGCACGAGGTTCGGAACCCCCTCTTCGCCCTACAGACGGTGGCGGCGGCCCTGCACCAGAAGCTGGGAGGTAGGGAGGAGTACGCCGAATAC
>JBFMHB010000087.1:7555-9144 GCA_040752915.1 Acidobacteriota bacterium | reverse complement strand
CCGCCGTCGTGTGGAGGGAGGGCCGCGCCTCCCACCCCTTCGGCGTCGGGGGTTGCTGGTACCGACCTTCTGCCGCCGGTTCCGCCGCGGCGGCCGTCCGGGTCCCGTCCGACACGGACGGAGACGGAGAGCGCACGCCCCTCGACCTCGGTGAACTCTGGATCGCCTGGGAGGTTCCATGACCCACACCCATCCGCCCCACGCGGGCCGCCCCGCCGCCCAACCCCGCCCGGCGCCCCGAGGACGCGCGCCGGGGCCCGCTCGGCCCGCGGCCCGACAGCCCGGCTGCCTCGCGAGCCTCTTTCTGGACATCACGGGGCTCTCCTTTTTGGCGGGCATCAAGAAAAAGCTGGGAGGGCCGGGATTCGCCTTCGCCTTCCTCCTAGTTCTCCTCTTCATGTTCCTCATGGGGGCGCGGATCGAGCGCTACGGGCACCTCGGGGAACACCAGTACGTCATGCAGATCCTGCCCATGGCGGGATGCTTCTCGCCCATCCTGGCCCTCCTCATGACCGCGGCCTTCGGCATCGGGGACTGCCTCACCAACGCCACCTACTGGCTCTTTCCCCAGAGCCCCGTCCTCAACATGTACACGCTCTTCAAGAAGCCGGGGCCCCTCCTCACGTGGGGAGCCTACGCGCGGATGGATTTCATCACCCTGCCCCTGTACGCCATCCTTCCGGGTTTGGGCTCGCGCATCCTCTACTCCATCGTCTCCCGCGTGTTCCAGGCCGGGCGGGCGAAGATCATGAAAGACGGGGGGACGCCCGACAAGGAGGCCCTCCAGCGCCAGCTCAACCAGGCGCTTCAGGAGCAGGGCGCCGCCGCCCAGCGCCAGCAGGCGGCCATGGGCAAGGTCCAGCAGGCCGAGGGAAAGGCCGACGCCGCCGCCGAAAACGTCCGGACCGTGGAGGCCCGGGAGGAGGGTGCGGCCCGCTCGCTGCAGGAGGCCAACGCCCGGACCCAGGACCTCAACCGGGACGTGCAGGACCTGCGCACCCGGGCCGCGCACACGGCGGAGGATGTGTCCCGGGCGGGACGAGAGGTTCAAGAAGCGGACCGGACTCTGGAGCGGAACCGGGACAACCTTGAACACACCGACGCCGAACTTCGCCAGAGCAGCCACAAGGAAGAGGAACTCAAGGAGAAGCTCGCCGAGCACCGCGCCGACGCCGAAGCCTACCAGCGCGACGTGGAGGACAGCCTGAAGAAGGGACAGGCCCTCCGGCAGGAGCGGGACGCGCTGGCCGAAATCGAGCGGACTGGACGGCTCCCCGACGGCCGGCCGCTCACGCCCGAGGGCCTCAAGAAGGTCCACGAGGACCTGCAGGCCGCCGAAGGAAAGCTGGCCGCCGAGCGATCCCGCTTCGAAGAGGCCTCGGCTCTGAAAGCCAAGGCCGACCGCCGAGTGAAGGCCGAGGAGAAGGAGCTCCAAGACCTGCAGGAGCGCAACGAGCAGCTCTTGGAGCGTTACCGGAAGGAACAGGCGGAGGTGGAGCGCGCCGAGCGCGAAAAGGCCGAGGCGGAGGAGCGACTGAGGGCCCAGGAGGCGGAGAACGAGGCCGCCCAGCGGCAGATGGAGAGGGCCC